>JAISFX010000122.1 GCA_031263385.1 Lactobacillus sp. | reverse complement strand
TTGCTTTGGCAAGTTTAATGATTTCTACAGCAGTAGAATCTGCAATGATTTTGCCTTTGTTGATTAAGATAATGCGATCGGCGATGGTTTCTGCCTCATCAAGAAGGTGGGTCGAGATTAAGATGGTTTTCTCTTTACCCATTTCGCTGATTAGTTTTCTGATGTGTTCTTTTTGGTTGGGGTCAAGGCCGTCGGTCGGCTCATCGAGAAGGAGTATCGGCGGATTTGATAAAATGCTTTGGGCGAATCCTACGCGACGTTGATAGCCCTTAGAAAGGGTCTCTATTTTTTGGTTTAGGACTTCTTCAATTTTTGCTTTTTGTATTATCTCTGCCAGCTTGTCTTTGCTGACACTTTTAAGTTCTGCCATATAATTTAAGAACTGTTTTACGGTCATGTCAGAATAAAGAGGAGAGCCCTCTGGAAGAAAGCCAATGTTTTCTCTGGCGACCATTGGGGCATCTTCAATCTTTTTTCCTAAGATTTCAATACTGCCTTTGGTTGGAGCAAGGAAGCCTACGAGCATGTTCATCAGGGTTGATTTGCCTGCGCCGTTAGGGCCAAGAAGGGCGATGACTTCTCCTTCAACAGCGTTGAAAGTTATGCTGTCTACGGCAGTGAAGTCTCCGAACTTCTTGATAAGATTTTTTACAGAAAGAGTAGTTCTCTTTGATTTTTTCATGATTACTCCTTTACCGGTACGGGTTTGCCGTCAGTCATTTGAACGAGAACTAAATCAGAGTGGATTAGTCCGTTCTCTTTGAGGATTAAGAGGCCATTAGGGCCATAATAGTTTTTAAGTATTTGGTCAATTTGCTGAGGAGATGTGTTGGTCTCAAACAAGTTGATGATTATATTGATACTGTCAAACATCACAGTGCTGGCAGCGTTTGGTTCTAACTTGAATCTTTGGCGGTATTCTTCTTTGAAGTTATCATCGCCGCTACCATAGTCAAAATAGGTGCTTCCGTTCAAAATCTCGGGGTTGTCGGTGTAGCTTAAGGTATAGATGCCGCTTATGGGGCCGTGGTAGCCGGCATTTTTTAATTCTTTAGCATAGAGACTGGTTATGGGCTCAAAACCATATAAGAATACAACATCAGGGTTGCTATTGGCAATTTTTTTTGCCTCCGTCTGGATTTGTCTTTCGGTAGGGTTAACAAGCTCATCGGCAACAATTTTGAAATCAGTATCTTTTATCTGTTCTTTGAGGATGTTAAAAACTCTTTGTGATGCTATGTAGTTTACGCCGGCAATGGCAATATTGCGGTAGCCGTTTTTTTCAAAATACTCAAGAAGGTTATGGATATTGTTATTTAAGTCTGATGAGTTTATGAAGTTATAATTGCCGTCAGCAACAGTAGGGTCTGCAGCGCTTGAGATGTGAAGTATTTGAGCCTGATTAGCCAAAGGCTTTATGGCATGGCCGGCTTGAGAATCAAAGCTGACGATGGCAGATACTTTGTCAAAATCAGTCATTTTTTTGAAGATGGGTATGGAGCGTTTGGCATCAGTAATGGTATCATCAGATATTAGCTCATAATGATATCGGGACGCAGGGTTATGGTTGGATTTTTCTATTGCCATGCGGGCGCCGTTTTCTCCAGCAGAGCCGAGGCTGGACATGCCCCCAGTTAAGGGGAGTATCGCGCCAATCTTAATGGTTGGCTTATTAGAATCGGGTGAGGTTGTTGCATTGTTTCTGCTATAGAGATAGCACGCAATAACAGCTAAGATTATGGCGATGACAAGGAGGAGCTTCTTCATTTGTTATTCCTTATTTATTTCATAAAGAACAATGGCCGCTGCAGTAGATACGTTTAAGCTTTCGACAGCAGGGTTGATGGGGAGTTTGATGGTTAAGTCGCAGTTCTCTTCAACAAGACGGCGCATGCCTGCTCCTTCACTGCCCATTACAATTGCAGTTTTGCCACCTTTTTTGAGTTTGTCGACAGTGGTTTTGGCATAACCATCCATGCCGATAACCCAGAAATCTGCTTTCTTTAGTTGAGCAATGGCGCGAGAAAGGTTGGTTACACGACAAATTGGGAGGTGTTCTAACATGCCGGCAGCAGCTTTGGCCATGGCTCCGCTTTCTTGAGGGGAGTTTTTGTCTTGGACGATTAAGGCAATGGAGTTGAAGGCAACACAAGAACGGATGATTGCCCCGATATTTTGAGGATCAGTCACTTGGTCAAGGATTAGAAGGTGGCAGGTTTGTTTTTCTTCTGCCAGAGAGATGATGTCTTCAATAGCCAAATTATCCAGCTCTTTGCAATAAAGGGCAAAGCCTTGGTGAACAGAATTGGGAGGGAGGATTTTATCTATATCCTTGCGGTCAACAATGTTTATTTGAAAATTTTTGGAGTATTTTTTTAGTTCTTCAAAGTTTTCTTTGGTGCAAAGAATTTTGCTTATTTTGCGGTTGGGGTTGGAGAGAGCAGACATTATTGCGTGTCTGCCATAGAGGATTATATCTTTTGCCATATCTGTTTTCCACAAGAGTTTCTAAAGTTATTTTTAATATATATGAACTATAGTAGAAGTAAATAAATTTATTAAAATAAAAGGGTTAGCTATGGATAGAAAAGAAGAGTTTTTGAAGAAAGTTTTTTTGACAGATAAGTTTGAGATTGTTCCATTAAGACCAGATGCTTCAACAAGAAAATATTGGAGAATATTGAAAGGTAAGAGCACTTTTATTTTGATGGACGGGAACGCCGTTTCTAACAGGTATCAAAAGTTTATACAAATTTCGGAACTTCTTAAACAGCACGATGTATACGCGCCTAGTATTTTAGCCCATGATTTTGATGAAGGATTTATGCTTATTGAAGATTTGGGCGATGGAACGTTTACCAGACTTCTTGAGCTGAGCGGTAATGAAAAAGAACTTTACGCTATGGCAACAGAGGTTTTAACCAAGGTTATAAGCATTAAGAAAAAGCCAGATTATATTGATGTGTTTTCTGATGATGTAGTAGTCAGAGATATATGTTATTTTGTTGACTGGTACTATCCAATGGTTATGGGCAAGCCACTTGATGAGAAGAAAAGAGAAGAGTTTATTGCGATTGTAAAAAAGCTTCTGCCTTTGGGAAGAGGAGTGCCAAACTCTTTGGTGCTGTGGGATTATCATGTAGATAATATTATGATGCTTGATAACAAAACTTGTGCAGTGATAGATTTTCAAGACGCCTATTGGGGGCCGATTACCTATGATATTATGAGCCTTTTGGAGGATAGGAGAGGGGCTTCTGAGGAAGTTCAGAACGAGATGAAAGACCTGTTTTTCAAAAGCTTGAAAGATGTAAAAAGAATCGACTTTGAAAACTCGTATAGATTTTTCTCGATGTTTAGAAATATGAGAGTGTTGGGGCGTTTTAGCATTTTGCTTACAAGAGGCAAGGGCGAATATATGAAGTATATTCCAAATTTATGGAAGATGCTGGACAGAACATTGTCTTGCCCTAACTTCGTAGAAATGAAAAAATGGGTAGATAAAAACCTTCCTAAAAAATATAGAGTTGCGCCGACACAAAAGCCAATTAACAAGGCTATGATTTTGGCAGCAGGACGCGGAAGTAGGATGAAGCACCTTACAAACGATGTTCCCAAGCCTTTGATAGAAGTTAATGGAAGAGCAATGATAGATTATAAATTTGATTTGCTCAAAGATGTTGGTATTAAAGATGTGGTGGTGAATGTTTGTTATCATGGTGATAAGATAATTGAGCATATAAAAAGGCATGAAAGAGATTTTAATGTGGCAATCTCTGAAGAAGAAGTGGCCTTGGAAACAGGCGGCGGAATTAAGAATGCATTACATCTGTTGGGAGAGAATCCGTTCTTTAGTCTTAATAGTGATGAGTTATGGAACGATACATCATATAAACCTGTTATGTGGCAGATGATTGATAAGTGGAATGATGACGAGTATGATATGATATTGCTTATTACGCCGATGTCATCAACCAATGAACATGGCAGAGACCATGGTGATTATAAGATAAATAAAAAAGACCGTATTGAGCGAAATGTTCAGAAAAAGCCGGGCGGCGGGTATGATTATTTCTATACGGGAATCGCATTAATGAGTCCTAAGATTTTTGAAGGTGAAACAGAAGAGAAGTTCTCTATGGTAAAGATGTTTGATAAGGCCGAGGAGAAAGGACGTTTGGGGTATGTGATTATCCATGACGAAATATTCCACGTTGGCACACCGGAAGATAAAAAAATCGCAGAGATGAAGTTTAAGGGTTAAATCGCGCTTTTTGTAAAGGCTATTAAAGGTTTGCGATTTAGCTCATTTAATCTGTTTATGGCTAAGCTTAACTTTGGAACGCAGGTGTTGCATTTTTCGTTGACGATGATGCATGGGCAGCCAATGTTTTCGGCAAGTTTCTCATCTGCTTTGCCGTCACCGATTACGCAACATAATTCTGCAGGGGGAGGGTTGCCGCCAAAGAGCGCAAGAAAGGCATCAATGTTTGGTTTTTCGAGCTTTTTGCCTTCGCCAGTTGCTCCTGCAGGAGAGCCATAGATTGCAGTGAAGAAGTGGTCAAGCTTTAGGGCTTCTGTTTCTTTTTTTAAGAACTCAGGGCTTTTGCTTGATAAGATGTAAAGGGATATGTTTTGTGCCTTGCAATAGTTTAGGAACTCTAAAGCACCTTCCATAATCTTAAGCTCTTTGATGTGATTTTTGTTTATATAGTCATAGAAAATGTCATAAGATTTTTGTGCAAGTTCAGAGGCATCTTGAGCTGAAAGAACTTTCTCTCCGTCTTTAGTGGAAAGGGTTAACTCTTCGTTGGTGTCGAAGTCATCGCTGCCTTTGCCAAAAAGCATATAGGAAAAGATTTCGCTTTTAGCTTTGCCGCCGGTAATCTTTTTGATTTCTTCAAAAGATTTTCTTCCCATGTTGAGATAATCAAAAACTGCGTCATAAGCATTTTTAACGGTTGGCAGTGTGTGGACAAGGGTTTCATCCCAGTCACAAATCAGATGTTTTACTGTCATTACTTGTTTCCTATTATTTTTCTTAAAATACCGCGGTTTTTTTTGAGCATGGCTTCCGCTTCTTTTTTAGAACATTTCTTTGCGGCCATA
>JAISFX010000114.1 GCA_031263385.1 Lactobacillus sp. | reverse complement strand
GATTAAACAATCAGGACTAAAGGTAAATGATAAAGTAGTCACTGACGAGAACATGAAGCTGACATCATCAGACATGATTGACGGCCATATAAAAATATCTCAAGGCAAAAAGAAATTTGGTCTTGTTAAATAAAAAAATAAAGTCCCTTAAAAAGGGACTTTATTTTTAGCTATTTACTTTTAGCTTAACTGGCCGAAACACCATTTTCTCCGCACCCATCCTGAATGTCATCATCATCCGGGTCAGGGAAAGAAGCAAACAGGTAATCCAAGCCGGGCTTATGTCTTTTCCATAGCCGTTCGCAATGCCTAAAAAAATCATATTGAGGCTTAGCTCTTCCCAACTCAATCGTTATGATTGGGATTTTTCGCTCTCTTCCAAAATATGTGCCGCTTGTGCCGGACAGTATTTTGCCTTTGTTTTTATGGTGGACGTAATCTCTTGAGGCTGTTTTGGTTATTTTTCCCATCTCCTCAGCCAACGCCTTTCCGATTTTTTCGTCATACTTGTATAGGCTCATATAAGAAGGCCCATTTGTATGAAAATCTAATATAAGACCACATCCATAACCGTTTACTGCATCAATAACAATTGATGTTTGAGTAGCCTGCAAAAAGGCATCATCCTCTTCTCTGTAAACTGTAGGATAATCCGCGTTAAGGTTTACTCCCGATTCTGTAAAACGGAACTCTCTTAACATTTCATACTTTTTGATTTCCTTTTTCACCAGCTTGTCCAAACAGGCGTTTACCTTATTTGGGTTTAAGTTGGGAAATATCACAAAACACTTGTTAAAGAATTCGTTCTCTTCAAGATATGGAATGAGGAAATTCTTGATTATATACACGCCTTCCGGCTCATCACCATGTTTGCCTGCCATAATCAGGACTTTTTCTTCGCTATTGGGGTCTCCCAATATCAGCATTTCGACGACACCGTCAGAAGTGCTAAAGTTTTTTCTGTTCATAATTGTAGTTATTAAAAAATTGTATAGATTATTTATTATAAAGCCTCTGTCTAGCATATCGACAACTTTTCTTCAACATAAAATTTTCTACCCCACCCATAAAAGAACTCATCCAATAGGATATTTATAAATATATATTAGTGTAAAGTTTATCAATGTAATTATTGCTATCTGAATAATAGAAATTTTGGAATAGTGGTTTTTATGGGTGTCATATATAACATATGCAGCGACAGAGGCAGCATATAAGGTTGTCCACCAAGGGGTAACATATGGTGGAAATAAAAATCTACAGACCCCCATAAATCCTAAGAAGCAAAACAAAGCAATTACAATCTTTATAAAAATTATTGCAAACTTAACCAAACTATCTATAACATTTTTCATATTATTCCCCTTAATATATTAACATATATATTTATTGGGTATATATTTCAATTGTTTTGTTTTTTTCTAATAGAACTAATGTTATTCTCTATTAGGTTTGATACTGTATTACTCGTGCTATTATCAAAGACACTTTTCAACCCTATGCTAGTAAAGCCAAGATTAACATTCTTGTTAATATTATTCCTTACTACATTTCCTCCATACCCTCCCATTATTCCGGCTACAGTACCAATTACATGTTTTTCAACACCACCTTCTGCCCGTCCATAACCATATGCGCCCCCAGTTAAAAGGCTGTTTTTTATATTCTTGGCTTTTTTAATAGCAAGAGGGGCTGTCTTGGCGGGTGTCAATAATAGATTCGCAGGACTTGAAAGTGCACCTATAAATTCTGATGTTGCCGTCAGTTTGGGTGAACTTTTATAGGCTTCTTTCAGATGAGTTCTTCTTGCATCTCTACCTGTTTTATAGCCTCTCTTTGCGGCTTCCCATACATTCTCTTGTGGAACTTTAAATCAATTCAATCTGTTAATAACATTAAAAACAAGACATTAGATAAAAACAAAATAATGCTTGAAGCTGCGTAGCATATTTTTTTTAATTGCATAATAAATTGTGCCATATCTTCTTGTTGTTTTTTCCATATGCAAATTACCCAATAACTTATTCCGGCGGTTGTTAATGTAAATAAAATAGCAAATATACAAAATTCCAAGGGTTCGTCCGTCCACCTATCAATGTCATGATCATATAAAAATATTCTTGCAAATATAAAGAAAAGAGCAAAATAAAACAAAGCCCACTTTCCAACTAGAAATAGGTAGTCTTTCTTTTTGTTGTTCTGTCTTTTTACATTCACCATTTTACAAACCATTAACCCCCAAATATTTAAAAAAGTAAATAAACAACGGAATCAAAAGACATATTGTTGCCTTGAACTTGTTTTTTTTAATATTAACAAATCCCCATAAAACAAAAAGCAAACCAAGTAATGCTAAAAAAACGTGATATATCAAAAATATTTCTTCATTTTGAAAATACCATCTATTGTAGTCGTCGACATACCATCCCTCTCTTTTAGGATTGTTTATCACATCAATAACATATTTTAATATGAGCAGCATGCCAAAGAAGCCGGTAAAAGCTGATACAACCAAATTCGTTTCCATAATTTTATTAATATATTTCATCTTTAACCCTGCCTTCTCAACATTATTACTCCCACTGAAATATATGTCAATCTTCGCTCTTTCATTATATAAAAAATACAATAAAAAAGCCCCTCATATGAAGGGCTTTTTTATTTTATTATTGGCACTGCCATAAGCGTAACGATTTTGAGTTGCGCGGCTTATAGCTATTAAGCACCGCCCACTGTGCGGGTTAAGCTACTTGTTTGGCATCGTAACTAATCTTAACGCCTTCAATATCTGAAGTATTATCGCTTACTTGTCCGGTTTCTACCTTAACGGCCAAAACCTGCTCTGCCACATAGTTCTTGTTGTCCTCAATGGCTTTAACCAGTTCGGCATTATCTGTAGAATAAACAAGCTCAATCCTGTCGCTCACGTTAAAATCTTTTTCCTTACGCAGATTTTGCACCAAGCGAACAAAGTCACGAGCCATTCCTTCACGTCTCAACTCTTCAGTAACATTGGTATCTAAAGTAACGATAGCCCTGTTGTCGGCAAATGCTTTTCCAACAACGCCTGCTTTCATCTCCAGACGAGTTTCGCACAGCTCTGAGCCA
>JAISFX010000077.1 GCA_031263385.1 Lactobacillus sp. | reverse complement strand
TAATCCCATTGACTTGGTTGAGCACATTTTTTCATCTCAGTCTTTTGAGCTCGATCGTCGTAGTAGTGACGAAGTTGCCGTAGAAGTTCAGGGCAAATGGCACAACATGGTTCTGTTCTTTTCTTATGAAAAGAACATGAACTGCCTGCACCTTTCCTGCCTTATGGATATAAAAACCACCATTGAAGACCGCAGCAAAGTTTTTGAGCTTTTAGCTTTGGTAAATGAACAAATTTGGATGGGGCATTTTTCTTATTGGGCAGAGCAAAACATGCCTGTATTTAAACATTCAATCATCATCAACAACGATGATAACAACTTCGAGACCAAGCTGTCTCAAATCATAAACGTCGCAATCAAAGAATGTGAAAGAATGTACCCTATTTTCAACGTGGTCTTAACTAAAGATATGGACCCTCAAAAAGCTATGTATCCTATGATGATGGAAACCATGGGCTCTGCCTAAATATTAAAGCTGCGTAATCACCGTATCCGAATACATAATCCTCTCCGGAGAAATCTCAACATGGCCGACAGTGCCGTAATACTCTTTCATATCCAACAATTCTTTTGCCATTTCTTCTCCGGTTGGAAGCCTTCCTTCTCTAGTATAGAAATCCTCATTTACCTTAACAATCATTTTTAATGTGTCATAGGTATAAGCCGCCACAGTAACATTTGCTGATCCTGTTTTCTCCATAACATAATCTTTTATCTCTTCACTAACCTCAGCTGCCTCAACATAATCAAACCCTCTGATAAGTTCTTTGTCCTCGGCATCTCCAAAAGTCTGAATACTTGTAACAGGTGTTTTTATCTTTTTCTCAATCATAGCTTTTCTGATTAACTCGATAGCAGGAGAAAACGTGTTCAACATCCACATATCGGCTTTATCTTTTTTAGCCTTCTCAACCATAAGCGCAAAGTCACGCTCTGTTGGATTAAAGCCATATTCCACAAACTTTATACCCTTGTTCTCAAAAGCTTCTCTAACATGTTTAGAAACCAAAACCGGACCGGCATCTTCCATTGTAAATATCACAATTTTTTTAACCTTCTTGCTTTCTAAAAGCTCTATCAACTTCTCGCTGGCCACACTCATCTGCTGCCAGTTAGCAAAGTTCAAAGGCCCTTCTGCGATGTTGCAGTCATTAGCAATACAAATATGCAAAACTTCTTTAGCTGTTACAACTGGAGTAACCACTGACCCCGGACCGGTAAACATACTCACCACAGCACTAACCTCATCAGCGTTCACAAACTTGTTTGCAATCATGGCCGTTTTTTTCAAATCTTGAGCATTGTCCTCAACAATAAATTCAAACTGAACAGGCGATTCTTGAACCTCTTGAGCAACTTTTTCTACCACCGCATTTGATGTATTACCGTTATCAGATAAATTTCCGGTAATCGGAAGAACAACCCCAATTTTTACTATTGGTCTCTTAGGTTCCAAAACCACATTATTCTTCACATATGAAGATAGCAAAGATAACAAACCAACAACGATTATACTTGCCAAAAGCTTCTTCATTTATTTTCCCCTTCTAATTAAAAAATTCGATATATGAGCCACAAGCACAGTAGACCATATAGCGAGTTCCCCTATTCAACAACTTTTATAACTGTGTCGCTATACATAATCCTGTTAGGTGCAATATGAACCGCCCCAACTGAGCCATAATATGTATTCATCCTATGTAGTTCTTCTGCTGCCTCCTCAGAATTAGGAAGCCTGCCTTCTCTGTTATAAAAATCTTCATACAGCTTAACCATTATGTTTACAGAATCATACGCATAAGCAGGGATGGTAATGTTTTTAGAACCCGTACAAGACATTACATATTCTTTAATCTCATCGCTAACTTCTGCCGCATCAATATACTCATACCCTTTGAACAAATCTGGGATTTCTGCTGTACCAAAACTTTGTATCCCTGTCACAGGAATAGTAATATTTTTATCAAGCATCTGCTTTCTGATTAACTCAATTGCGGGAGACATTGTGTTCAAAAACCAATAATCAACATCAGGGATTGTTGCCGCTTTGTCGACCATTGTAACAAAATCTCTCTCACTCGGATTAAAGAAAAACTCTTCATACTCGATTCCGTTTTTAGCAAACTCATCTTTAACTGCATTAGCAATTAAAATATATCCTGAATGTTCCAACGTAAATATTACAACTTTCTTTGCACCTTTGTCCTTCATCAGCTCAGTAACTTTTCTGGCAGAAACATCATTTTGCTGCCAGTTTGCAAAGTTCAAAGGACCTGTTGCCACTTCGCAGTCATTGGCCACACAAACATGAAGCAAGCCTGCTTTAGTAGCTATCGGAGTAACCGCGGTAGAAAAGTTTGTAAACATGCTGAATATGGCATCAACCTTGTCTGCATTCACAAGCTTATTAGCAATAACAACCGAGCGTTTAACCTCGGTGTTATTATCCTCAACAATAAACTTAAAATTAATCGGAGAATTTTTTGTATCTTCTCTAATCTTCTCAATAAGAACTCGAGAATTGTCTCCAATCTGTGCCAAATTTCCGGTAATCGGGAGAATTACCCCTATCTTAACAATAGGCTTTCCTGCCTGAGAACCAACATCCTTTTTTAGAAGAACAAAGCCCAAAACCGCCACAGCAACTATTGCCACAATCACCACAATTCTTTTCATTTCTTCTCCTAGTCAAAGATACAACAGAGCATTTTATCTGCAGTTTCTGTATTAGCTGGCCACTTAAGCAACTTTAATAAAGTTGATAGAATGAGTCAAATAATAAGAAACCAAAAAAAATGCGAACGGAGTGTAGATAAACTACAGGACCGAGCACTTTATCTGCAGTTTCTGTATTAGTTGGCCACTTAAGCAACTCTAATAAAGTTGATAGAATGAGTCAAATAAT
>JAISFX010000003.1 GCA_031263385.1 Lactobacillus sp. | reverse complement strand
CTAGATTTAAGCTTCAGGCGCACAGAGGGATTTCACATAAATATCCGGAAAACACCCTAGTATCATTTAAAGCAGCATCTACAGCACCTTGTTTCTGGGGTATTGAAACTGATGTGCAAGAAACATCCGACGGGAAGATTGTTGTTTTTCACGATGAAAAACTTGATGACAAGACTAATGGAAACGGCCTCATTGCTGACTATACATTCGAGTATCTTGATAAAAACATATTCTACAACAACAATGTAAACGGCTTAGAGCAATACCCTAAAGAAAGGATTCCGCTTTTTGAGGAGTATTTGGATATATGTATAGATAAACAAAAAGTTCCATACATAGAGTTAAAGCACCTATCTTCTTCCGGTATAGATACTATTTTAGGATTGCTAAAAGCGAAAAAGCTGAATGGTAAGTGTGTGTTTTCTTCCTTTAATTGGGAGTATATTGAATATCTTAGAGGCAAGAGCAATGAATACCCCATAGAGTTTATGCTGCGTGACAAGATTTATAATGCCGAAAACATAATTAAAAAGCTTCTTACTCTGCCTGATATATATTTTAGGCCTCGGGTCTCAACCTTAACTAAAGATATTGTAAACGCCTTTAATTCTGCCGGAGTGTTGGTTGAGGGATATGGTTTGGCTGTTGGAGATAATGAAACTTTACAAAACCTAAAGAAATGGAACGTGCATGGGGCAACGTGCAATGATTATGAGGACTTATCACTGTAGCTAGTAATGGGTATAGAAATTTTATTTTGGGACTGATTTAGGGAAAAATATGCAATTTGATTCTGTTTATATATTAAGCCAAGTATTTGTCGTAATTGCTTTCTTATTGATTGCGTCGACATATTTGAATACAAATCGTGAAAGGCAGCTGATATCGGTGATTTCCGGAAATGTGTTATTTGCGCTTTCAATGGGGCTGTTGGGTGGGTGGACCGGCGTTGCAATGTGCATAATTGCCATAGCTCGTGATATTGCCAGCAAAATTATTTATGCAAATAGTCCTCCGCAAACAAGGCTCAAAAACACACATCTTGACTATTGCTTACTTGTTCTTTGGGTGAGCTTGCTAAGTGTTGCAACTTACTTTACATATGATGGGTTTCTGAGCCTGTTCTCATACTTTGCATTACTTGCTTTTACCGTCTCTATATGGCAAAAAAATCAGCTTCTCTATCGTATATTGGGAGTGGTTACAAGGTTCTGTTGGGGGATTTATATGTTTGGTATAATGAACATCGCAGGGGTTGTTACAGAGACCTTATTGTTCATTATTGTAATTGTGGGGCTAATTCATTATATTAAAGAGCAGAAGAAGTCTTTGGCTTCTGATGTATAATGCCTATAATCTAAAAGCGGGGTTTATATGAAAGTTATAACGATATGTGGGTCTTTGAAATTTGAGCCTGAGATAAAGCTATGTACAGAGAGGCTGGCTCTTGAAGGCAATTGCGTTCTATCTATCATATATCCGACGTTAAAAGACAAGAGCGCATACACTGCTGAACAGCTTGAAAGGCTTAATATATCGCATAAAAAGAAAATTGATTTAAGCGATGCTATTTTTGTTGTTAACAAAAATGGATACATCGGAAGCAGCACCAAAAGTGAAATTGAATATGCCAAAGCCAATGGGAAAGAAGTTTTATTCTTAGAAAGTGGGTGCTAAGATAATTTTCTGGGGAAAATAGGAATAAAATCCTTGTTTTTTTTATAATTTTAATATAGAGTTCTAAATGTCACTTGGGATTAGTGTGTCTAATTCACAGGTGATTTTTTATGTGTAAATCGCAGGTTTTCTGACTTGCGATTTTTTTTGTTTTAAATTTGCAAAATAGAAAAGGTTAAAAAGATGCAAGAAAAGAATATAAAAATATGCGACTTGTTTGCCGGCATAGGCGGTTTTCATCTCGCCTTTAGCAAATGGGGTGCGGAGTGCGTTTTTGCCTGCGAAATAGACAAGCACGCAAGACGAACTTATGAGGCTAATTTTAAGAGTGCTGAGCCCGAACTCTTTAAAAATGGTAACTTTGCTGAAGATATAAATAAAATTGACGTATCAAAACTGCCGGACTTTGACATATTATGTGGAGGATTTCCATGTCAGCCGTTTTCAAATATCGGCAAGCATGCAGGGCTGTTGGATTGTGCCGATGGGAACCCAAGAGGAGTTATGTTTTTTGAAATCCTGAAAATAATTAAGAAAAAAAGGCCTAAGGCTTTCTTTTTGGAAAATGTCAAAGGGTTATTGAGCAATGAAGGAGGCCGAAGCTTTAGAATTATTAAAGGCTTACTTGAAAATGAAGGATATTCTTTTAATTATAAAGTAATTAAGGCTTCTGATTTTGGGTTGCCTCAACTAAGGCCACGGGTTTACATGGTCGGGTTTCAAGATGAGACAACAGATGAAAGTACTTTCTGCTTTCCTAAGCCAATAAACCTTGAGTTTACAATGAAGGATGTTTTAGGAGGAGAATGTGGACGAGAAGTTGGTCTGACAATATTAGCATCAGGCAGAGGCAAGCCTCTTTGCTCTCGCTTCAACTGGGACGGATATGTTGTGAATGGCAAGGAGGTTAGGCTTAATGTCGCACAAGCAAAAAAGATGATGGGCTTTCCTCAGGATTTTAGCTTTCCGGTATCAGAGGCACAAGCCATGAAACAACTTGGCAATGCCGTTGCAATTAATCCTGTTTATCATATAGCACAGAGTATATTGATTTATCTTGAGATGAGAAAAATGCAAATGGATGATGTTAATTTGGTTGCATAAAAATCTGTTTTAAACTAATTTAATTGTAATGTTTGTGACAAACCTTTTTAGTGCCTAGGCCATTATGATTAAATATGTAAAAAGATGTACTTATATTTTGATGTCGGCCCTTTTGCTGATGTTTGTGCTGTATTGTGTTTGTTATACCATAAATGACAAACTGAATACAGACAAACACCCCCTGCCCTCTGTAGAGACAAGTGAGCAAAGAACCGTGGGTGCTAAAAGCATTATTGTCGGTGCTGATAACATAGATGTTAGCTTTGATTATGACATGATGAGAGGGTTTGATGGTATTGCGGTTAAAAATGTCAGCAAGTCTGAAACAAAGAAAAGTAAAAGTAATAAGCATGAATTTCATGGTGTTAAAAGTTTTGAGCTTTTACTTGGCAGCGAGAGACGAGAATTTAATGCTAAGTTCTATTATTTGACAGATGACGGAGTTGTGACCGATACTGCTAAAGTTACATGGTATTATCAAACTCCGCCATCTGCTAAAGGCAAAAAACATTATTACTTATACTACCAAAACAACGAGGTTGTTGACCTTATTGAAGAAAAAGACAGACTGCTAGTTGGTTATAAAAATAACAGTGATGAGTTGTCTTTGATTTTTGCAAAAAAAGGAACTAAACACTCCGAAGCATTTGTTAAGTTTATTAATTTAGATACTGCTTTTGATAAAAACGGCGAAGCTAAAGATATTACTATCGACAAAGTTGTATTGGAACGTTCTGATTTTGATTTTTATATAAACAATATTACCGGAGAAAGAGTTTATGTTGGGCCTGTTACAGAAATTTGGGATGGAGACTCAATAGTAATCGCCGGCTTTATTGAGGTTAGGATGCTGGGCTTAGATGCTCCCGAGACAGCACAGCTATGCAAAGACAGCCAAGGAAACGATTATAAATGCGGCGAGAAAGCTGCTGAAAACCTTAGAAAATTAATAAACAAGAAAAAAGTGTCTTGCGCTTTCAAGGGCAAGGAATATTACAAGAGGCATCTTTTTGTTTGTATTAACTCTAAAGGAGAGGACATAAACAAGAAAATGATAACCGATGGCTGGGCTGTGGCAAGCATGAAGGAATATAGAGAAGATGAAAAGCTGGCTAAGTCTAAGAAATTAGGCATATGGCAAGGCGAATTTGACAAGCCCAGTAAGTGGCGAAAAGACAACAACAAAAAGAATAAGAATAAAAAAACTTAATGTGTTTTAATAATGAAGGATGTTTTGTATGAAAAAGATTTTTTTTGCTCAGAAGGCACTTATTGTAAAAAACAATAAATTATTGATGGTAAGGAAATCAAAAAACGAGCACCCTAACCCATTAAAGTGGGATTTGCCCGGCGGACGTATGGAATGGGGCGAAGGAATTGATGAAAGTTTATCCAGAGAGCTTTATGAGGAAGCAGGGATTGAAGCAACCCTTGGAAAGCCCTATTATATGAGGGAATGGTTTGTTACTCGCACACAAGAGGACGGAAGCCCCTTAGAAATGCAAATAGTCGCCGTATATAGAGCATGTTCAACATCTAATGATGCTATTACAAACAAGAAAGCAACTGAAGAAGAGCAGATAGAGGTTGTTGAATGGGTTTCTATAGACGAGATTTTGAATTTGGACTTGATGCCCGCTTTGTCAGGCGTTATTGAAGATTTTATAAAGGACTTTAAAGCCGGAAAAATCGAGTTTCCCAATTAATATGCACGTTTTAAACGGTGTATGTCATAATCTATGCGATTTTTCAACAGCTTTTAGGGCTAGAATATCTTACTTGAAAAAAATGCTTATATATGATAAGTTCTGTGAAACTAGGCGATAGTTTGTACTGAAATAACTAAAAGGAGATAAAATTTATGCCACACATCCAACTTAATGATTTATATTCTACAGAATATGAGCACCCATTAGATAGAATGGCTCTGGAAACACTTAGAAAAATACCTCTTTTCCCAAAAATCTTGGATCTTTGCGAAATTCCACAAAACAGCATTGCCAGAATGGAGTTGTTGGGCAGTAACTTGAGGGTGAATGAAAACCAGTTGCCTTCAGTATATAAGATTATGCGTAAAGCTTGTGATACTTTGGAAGTTCCTGAACCACAGCTTTATGTTAGTTCATATGCCGGGCTTAATGCTTATACCGCATGCCCAGATAAACC
>JAISFX010000124.1 GCA_031263385.1 Lactobacillus sp. | reverse complement strand
TTTATTTTCAATATTTTCCAGCCTTGCTTCCAAGTTAATAATATTCATCCCAAACAATGGCCTTATACCGCTGAATGTTTCGTCATTATTCATAAATATTGTGATTTCTCGACTTGTTTCCCTAAACATCTCCACTATTTCTTCATCATTTTCGGGAACTTTGTCTTCAATATAGATATCCGCGCCATGATGCACATTAAGCTCATGAGCCAACAGCCTTAACTTTCCTAAGTTGCCTTCAACAGCTTCAATCTCTTCTCCAAAATCCGGATATTCATGTCCTCTTAAGGCATTTTCCATAGCACAAACGGCCTCTGAGTATGTCCTCAGAAGCCCTTTATAAAATTTTGAATCATGCAAGCTCATTCTTGAAATCTTCTACTTCAACAGTTAAAATTGCCCATATTTTAGACAAAAATAGACTCGTTGTCAACAAAAGATTACGTCTTAAGACTAACCAAAAGCTCTGTCATCTCGTTAACTGTAGTAAAAGATTTTGTGTTCATAGAATAGGCTCTCTGAATAACCACCATATTTGCAAACTCTTCTTCTACATTTGACGTAGAACTTTCTACTGCCCCAGCTGTCAGAATATTGCTATTTTGCGTGTCTGGTCCAATAAGATAAGAACTCTCTCCGGCCGCTGCATTATATTCAAACAATGTCCCGCTTATAGCTGTAAGGTTGTTTGGTGCCACAAAAGAAACCACAGCAAGCTTTGCATAATCATAAACCTGTCCGTTTGTATATCTTGCTTTTACAACACCATCACTGTCAATATATCCTTCTATGAATGCTCCGCTTTTACACCCATCATTCGCCACATTCTGCAAGCTTGAGCTTCCTGAATATTGCGTTATTCTAGAAATATCCACATCAATCTGGTTTGAAGAACCATCATTCCAATTAACCCCAATACTAAGATTATGCGGAGTAAGAAGTGTTCCATCCGTATCAAATGTCGCCTGATAAGGACCACCTGTAACTGTTCCGTCATTAATGCTAAGGGTTATATCCCATGTATTAACCAAGCCGGTAACCTTTGTAAACACCATATTCATGGTTTCACCATCATTATTAGGTCCATAAACACTCACACTATAGGTACTTGTGTCAACACCATCAGCAGGCACATTGGCCGTAATCTCCAAATTCTTCGTTGGAACAGAAGGCATCGTATTAGGATAATCTATTTTGATGTTCTCCAAAGATGAGGAGAACCCTCCGCTTCCATCATTCAAAAACCCTTGCACATACATACCGCTGTTATTGATAAGATATGGAATATTATTCTCTGAACGAGTATTAAAATCACCTGCTCTGGTATAATATGTATTACCGCTTTCATCTTTAACCACAAAGAAAGCATTACCTGAGTAGTTAATCGCCACATCATAGTTTTTACCTGTCAGAGCAATCTCACCCTGTGTATCAACGTTGGTTCTGTTATACCAACCCACACCATGAATATCTGCCTGTCCTGAAACCCTAGAACTTGAAGAACCCACCGCAGATTGTCCGCTGCTATATGCGGACTGAGACCCTAAAAGTGTATAAAATAAAGTATCCTTACTCTTATAGCCAACCGTTGTCATATTCGCGATATTATCACTTACGGTGGTCATCGCACTGGATTGCGCTTGCATTCCAGATACTGCGGGTAAAAATGCCATCAAAGCCATAGCTTTATCCTCAACTTAAATTAACCTGAATAGTTATATGCAATTTTCGTGCCACAAAACAAAAACAACCTAGAATTGCATACATAGTTTTTACACCAACCGCATTTTTCCACATTCCTCTACTTTTCAGAAAATGTCGATTTTTAATCGTTTTTTAGCGTTTTTTGTTAAAAAAAGAGCATTTTTATAATATTTTTATTGTTTTTATAAAAAATCAGGAGTATGAATCAATACTGAGATTAGTATTAACAATGAAAGAACAAAAAATGTCAGCTCAATTAGACACTAAGGTAATCAGCAAACTTGCTGAAATTCTTGATAAAAACAATTTAACAGAACTTGAATTTGAAAGCGAAGAATGCAGAATATGCCTGACCAGAGATTTCAGCGGACCTGCTCCTGTATATGCAGCAGCCCCTCCTCCACCTCCTGCACATCATCACCCAGCCCCTATAGCAGCCCCTGCTGCTTCTGTAGCTGAGGCTAATGCTGCAGAGGACTATTCCAAACACCCTGGCGCAGTAAAGTCTCCTATGGTTGGCGTAATTTATATGTCTCCTGAACCAGGCGCAGCTAACTACGTTAAAGTCGGCGACACTGTAAAAGAAGGCGATACCGTATGCCTAATTGAAGCAATGAAAACCTTTAACCCTGTTAAATCCACAAAATCAGGCAAAGTTGTCAAGATTTTGGTGGAAGCAGGCGACCCTGCTGAATATGGTGAACCATTAATCATTATTGAATAAGGACTTCACTATGTTTGAAAAAGTATTAATAGCAAACCGTGGAGAAATTGCTCTACGTATCCACCGCGCTTGCCGCGAAATGGGTATCAGAACCGTTGCTGTTCACTCTGAAGCTGATGCTGATGCAATGCACGTTCGTCTTGCTGATGAGGCCATTTGTATCGGGCCTGCACGCTCTACAGAATCATACCTCAACAAATCAGCAATTATCTCAGCTGCAATCGTTACCGGTGCAGATGCCATCCACCCCGGATTCGGCTTCTTATCAGAAAACGCTGACTTTGCTGAAATGGTTGAAAGCCACGGCATAACCTTTATTGGCCCTTCTGCAGAACAAATGCGTGTTATGGGTGACAAAATCACCGCCCGTGAAGCTGCCGAAAAAGCAGGCCTTCCTATCGTCCCAGGTTCAGCAGCCCTAACAAGTATTGAACACTCTATTGAGTGGGCAAACAAAATCGGCTACCCCGTAATTGTTAAAGCAAAAGACGGTGGCGGCGGAAAAGGCATGAAAACCGCATTTAATGACGAAGAAATGGCCGAAGCATATCAAATGGCAAGAGCTGAGGCAAAAGCTTCATTCTCTAGTGATACTGTTTATATGGAAAAATATTTACAACGTCCTCGCCATATCGAGATACAAGTTTTGGCAGACAAACATGGCAACGTTGTTCACCTTGGCGAAAGAGACTGTTCTATCCAGCGCAAACACCAAAAAGTTTTAGAAGAATGTCCTTCTCCTGCACTAAACCAACAACAGCGCGAAGAAATTGGCGAGATTGTTCGTAAAGCGATGGAAAAACTTGGCTACTTCAATGCTGGTACAGTTGAGTTTATGTACGAAGACGGTAAGTTCTATTTCATCGAGATGAACACTCGTCTACAGGTAGAGCATCCTGTAACTGAGGCTGTAACCGGAATCGACATCGTGCGTGAGCAAATTCGTATCGCCAGTGGCGCAACTCTTGGTTATTCTCAAGAAGATATAACTTTTGAAGGCCACGCGATTGAATGTCGTATTAACGCCGAAGACCCTGAGACCTTTATCCCTAATCCCGGTAAGGTTAAAGAATGGCACGCCCCGGGCGGCCTTGGTGTTCGTGTAGACTCTGAGATTTATTCAGGCTACAGCATCACTCCGTTTTACGACAGCATGATTGCCAAGTTAATCGTCCATGGCAAAACTCGTAATGCATGCTTAATGCGCTTAAGAAGAGCCTTGGAAGAATTTGTGATTGACGGTGTTAAAACCACAATTCCTTTGCAACAAGAGATTATTTCTCAAGCAGAGTTTATTGATGGCCAGTACGATAACCATTGGCTGGAAAAACACATGGCAGCAACTGCCAAGCACAAACAACAGTAACAATTACTACAAAAAAAAGCCCTGCATCTTAGCGGGGCTTTTTCTATACTGACTTAGTCTTTTGATTGATTATTGCATTATTAAGCAAATATGTTTTGAATCCGCTTTGTTGATTAATGTTTTCCTCATTTCTCACATAATAGAGCTCTTTGTTTTTAATGATTCTGTTTTCTGAACGCCTGTTTTCAAGAACCTTTCTCTTAACACTCTCCTCATTCATTTTCTTCATATTAAATATGCGGTTTTCATTATCATATAGATTATGCTCTTTAATCTGTTCTCTGCTCATTTTATCAACGGGCAAGCCTCTTTTCTTCACACGATGTTTCTTGTTACGAAACCTCTCCGCTTCTTTCTTGGCCTCTCCTGTCAAGGCAACAGGGTTTCTGCTGTACTTAACAATCTTCTCCACATCCCAATCATATGGGTCCACCCCAGTCCTCATCAAGAACCTTGCCTTATGCTTAGCTTTTTTTGCTTTCTCTTGGTCGTCTCCGCATTCTTGATCTATTCTCTTGTAGAACTCTTTTTTCTTTAACTGCTCTTCTTCACTTTTTGTATTGCATCTTTTATCAAAATTTTTGATTTTATCTAATGTCCAGCCAAAAGGGTTTTCTCCTATTCTTACCAAGTTCCATATCTTGAGCTTAACATTCTTCAAATCAGGATTATCTTCGCCCATTTCGGCAGTCACTTTATCATAAAACTTTCTCAGCTCGCTTTTCTCTTTTACTTCCTTCTTGGGTTTCGGCTTTTCACTAATAAACATCAACTCTTCAAAATCAATCACTGCATCATCAACACAATCTAGCACCTGCTGAAACCCAAAACCCAAACTAACGCTATTCAAACCAGATGAGCGTGAACGGTTCTTCTTACTTATTGCTTCTCTTCT
>JAISFX010000037.1 GCA_031263385.1 Lactobacillus sp. | reverse complement strand
ATGCGGTGAATATAAACGCAAAGGCGAGGGCGGAGTGTTGGTTAAATTAAGAAAACCTCAGCAAGATATGAGAGTTGATTTGCCGACAATAGGACTTCGGACTATTGAAAATGCGCAGAAAGCGGGGCTTAGAGGCTTGGCTGTGCATGCAGGTAACACGTTGATTGTTGACGAGCAGGACGTTTTGGAATACGCCAACAAGCATAAAATGTTTGTGGTGGGGATACAGCCGGGAGACTATTATTAGGCAAAACCTCGCTTAGTTGACAACTAATACAGAAATGTCGAAAAGATGTTTTATTATGATATTTATTTGCAGATTTTATCTTGCATCTTTTCATTTTTCTTATTATTTGCCTAATTAATCAAAGTTTTGATAAAAGGTGAGATTATGAAAGATTTGAAAATATATTTGATTGCAGGTGAGCCATCGGGCGATGCTTTAGGCTCAAGACTTATGAAAGCGCTTGTTAGAAAGGCTGAAGGTAATGTTGAGTTTTTTGGTGTGGGCGGAGAGAATATGGAAAAAGAGGGGCTGAAGTCTCTTTTTGATATTACTGATTTGGCGATTATGGGTTTGGCAGAGGTTATTCCTAGTATCCCTAAAGTATTGAAGCTTATGAAAAGAACAGTTGAGGATATTAAAAAGGTTAATCCTGATATTGTTGTCTCTATTGATAGCTGGAGTTTTTGCTCAAGGGTTCATAAAAAGCTAAAAAAGCTTAATCTAGATATTCCTCAGGTTCATTATGTGGCGCCGCAGGTGTGGGCATGGAAGAAAAAACGTGCAAAGACTATGCATAAGTATATCGACCATCTTTTAACGTTATTGCCGCAAGAGCCTAAATATTTTACTCCGCATGGTTTGGATACAACATTTGTAGGGCATCCGGTTATTGAGAGCTCTGTGGTTACGGCAGATGGGCAAGATTTTAGGAGAAAATATAATATTCCGGCAGATAAACTTATTGTATCTTTGTTGCCGGGGTCTCGTCATAATGAGGTTTCAAGGCTTTTCCCAGTGTTTTTGACAACGGCTAAAATGATGATGGAGGCTGAGGACAGATATGTTTTTGTGGTTCCGACTGTTAAAACAGTGTCTAATAGAGTTAAAAAGATGGCAGAAACAGCTAAAGTGCCGGTAGTGATTGTTGAGGGAAGTGAAAATAGGCATCAGGCGATTAAGGCTTCTTCAGTGGCTATGGCGGCATCCGGTACTGTGGCGTTAGAGCTAGCGATTGCAAATGTGCCACATATTATTGCATATAAAGTTTCACCTCTTTCTGCAATGTTGGCGCGTAAGTTCTTGAAAATTCAGTTTGTTAATTTATCAAACATTATTTTGGGTAGAGAGATTGTGCCCGAATTGCTGCAAGAAAGAGCTGTGCCGGGGAATATTAAGCAATATATGACTGAGCTTTTGAGCAAGAAAGATTTGTACGAAAAACAAATGGAAGGCTTTGATAAGGTTAGAGAAAAGCTGGGTCTTGGCGAGCAAACTCCAAGCGAGAATGCCGCAGATGTAATAATCAAGATTGCAACAAGAGAAAAATGTGAAGATGGTGTGAATTGTATATTCTCCTACAAAGACTAATAGAAACATTTTTTAATGAGAGACAAAGGTGGTTTTCTTTTGTTCCCGTTCTTTTTGGGATTGGGATAGGTTTATATTTTGCACTTTCTTTTGAGCCTTCGATTTGGGTGAGCCTTGCAATAATTGAGGTTATTTTGGTTTTGGCATATTTGTTCAGGCATAGTATGCCAAGCCTTTTTGTGATTTTAATATTTTCAATAATTGTATTAGGGTTTGCCAATATCCAATTGAAAGCAAACCATTTATCGAAAAGCTATAAGACTTATGATGATGAGAAATTCTACATAACCGGCAGGGTTAAGGGGATTGATTATAATTATCGCGGGATGCCTAGGCTGATGCTGAGTGAGGTCGAAGATTTTGACGGTAATAAAATCGGAGACAAGGTCAGAGTTAGTCTGATGAGTAAGAAAGGTGTGCCATCGATAGGTTCTTGTGTTGAGATGGTTGCGCTTTTTAGGCCTCCGTTGCAGCCGGTTATGGTTGGAGGGTATCAGTTTAATCGAAAATACTTTTTTGAAGGGTTGAACGCTGTAGGCTCTTCGGCAAGCAGAGCCTTAGAAACAGAATGTAAGAGCGGCTATGGTATAAAAGACAGAATGGTGATTTATGTTGCAGATATGCGCCAAAGAATTGTGGCGAGGATTGCAAAAATTTTGCCTGAGGATCAGGCATCTATAACATCTGCTTTAGTTGCCGGTGAAAAAGGACTGATTAATAACAATCTTTATAACAATTACAGAGATTCCGGATTGGCGCACTTTTTATCAATATCAGGTCTGCATATGAGCATGATTGCGGGGTTGATGTTTTTTATGGTGAGGCTTGTGGTTGCTGCTATTCCGCCGATTGCTTTGCGTTATGACGGCAAGAAAATATCGGCGGTGTTTGCTATTATAATGAGTTTTGTTTATCTTTTGATATCGGGCGCTGAAATCCCTGCGCAGAGAGCGTTTATTATGACGACAATTGTTTTGATTGGGGTTTTGGTGTCTCGTAGGGCGATTTCTATAAAAACGATTTCGTGGGCGGCGTTGATAATTTTAATTATATCTCCGCAAGCCTTAATAGGGGCAAGCTTTCAAATGTCTTTTGCGGCTGTGGTTTGCTTGATAGCCTTTTATGAAAGATATGCATCATCTTTATCTAAGTTCTTAAATA
>JAISFX010000081.1 GCA_031263385.1 Lactobacillus sp. | reverse complement strand
TCTGTAAAATTATGGCAAAACTCTATAAAGGCAACAAGGTCGGAATAGCCTCTCCTTCGGGCTTTATTGTAAGTGAACAAAACATAGAAACCGCCATAAGCTATATAGAGTCATTGGGCTATGTTCCCATAGTCGGAAAAAACGTATATAAAAAATGGCGCTACATGGCCGGAACCATAAACGAGCGTGTTAAAGACCTTATGGATTTTTATAAAGACCCAGATATAAAAGCCATCTTCACCACAGTTGGTGCCGGAGGCTCTCAATACCTTCTTGATAAACTTGATTATAATTTAATCCAAGCCAACCCCAAACCATTAATCGGCTTTAGCGATACAACGGCCATTCAAAATGCAATTTATACCAAAACCGGCATTGTCAATTTTACAGGTTTTACAATGCACTATGACTTCAGGAACGGCGCTATAGATGAACTTATTGATAAAAGCCTGCAAGACCTTCTCAAAGGCAAAAGCTTTATCGCCAAAGGCGGCAAAACCGTCCACCGTGGCATCGCAGAAGGCAAGCTTGTTGGCGGATGCTTAAGCGTGTTACGCAACCTTTGCGGCACAGAATATTATCCTGATTTAACAGACAGCATCTTATTACTAGAAGATGTTGGCGAAAGAACTTACCGCACAGATTTAATGCTGTTGCAGCTCAGACAAAACCCAACTTTCAAAAATGTCCGCGGCATTATCTTTGGCGAGTTTTCAGATTCGGAAATTCGTATGGCAGAAGACGGCAATATTGATTCTATCATTTACGAGTTCTGCAAAGACCTCAATATCCCAATAATCAAAAACTTCCCTTATTCTCATGAAGACAGAAGATACGTCCTTCCGCTAGGGGCAAATGTCAAGCTTGATGCCACCAAACACACACTCAAAATATACGCTGATGAAGACTAGAATATAAGCTCTAACAAATAATCAAGATTTTTTATATTAAGGGTATAAATAAGCTTATTGTATAAAAACACCCCTTCCCATCCCTTGCTGTTAAAAGCAAGCACACTGCCAATTACAGTAAGGTTGGCCGCCGGCAGAAACATCCAACAAAACTTAAATGACACTTTCGGAAAATCTGTTTGTTTTTCATGAATCTGTGATGAAACCATATCAACATGATATCCCATCAAATACCCAAGCGCTCCATTAAACACAAGCCCAACCTTGCCGGCATCAATAAAAAACTCTCCGACAATCATCAAAAAGAATATAAATAATGGGAAGAAGTATGGCGCAATGATGATAAGCCAGTTTCCCTCCCCATGAAACCCCATAGAACCACCACTGTCATCAGGGTTAACTCTTATGTGATCAATTTTGTGGAATGTAAGCAGCGCAAAGAAAGTATGCGTAAGTTCATGCGCCGCTGTCTGCATGCTGGTTCTTACAGATTTATCAGCAACCGTAAATGTAAAAAAGAAAAAGATAAACCCGCCCCAAAAACAAATGAATTTGGTAGAAAAGAAATAGAAATACTTAAATGACATCAAACATGCAGGTATTGATAACAGCATATAAATCGCCACTGGCCACTTAAACAGTTCTATAAATTTATCTAAAAATGTTCTCATCATAAAACCTCTTGGCTAACATAACTCATAATCCCCAAAAAATCAAATAACAAACCCCACTTTAGCATACATATTCACACTTGCCCTCTAAAACCTTGTAAATATATAGTTTTAGATTTACTATTACAGAAACAATAAACGTTTAGGATAGATTAAATGGAAAACTTTGATACTTTTGATTTTCTTATCAATGATGAAGATGAAGTCATGCTGCTTTTATACCAAAGAGAGGGCGAGCCTAAATCCCCTTCTATTGAGCTTGATATAGAATCTAAAACTGCCGTTTTGCACCGCAATCCGGGTGACAGCTTAATCTTGAAAGAAATCAGCAATGATGTTTTTGACAGCCTTCAAGACGCCGACAAACTTCTCGTTTGTGAGCTTTCAAAAACTAATACTGGTGGTGATGCAGAAATCATCTACGCCTATGAGGCTGAGATAAACTATTAGCCTTTAGCTCTTCAAGTCTTGCAATCAAATCATTCAGCTTTAACTCAACAACCTGATTCGGGCCATGTTTCAGAGCCTCTTTAGCCTGCCTGAGTGACACCTCATTCTCTCCCAAACGATAGCTGTACTCTGCCGCCGCATAATTAGAATTAGCCATATCATTCATTTTGCCATATGCTTTTGAAAGCATCAGCCAGCTATAAGCATTATCACTTCTGATTAAAGACCTTTTCAAGATATCCGTAACATCGCGCAAATCTTTCATATTAGGGTTATCTTCTAATGTTGCATGCGCAAGATTTTGCTTGAACAATTCTGAGTTTGGCAACAAGTCCAATGCCTTTCTATAATTAATCTTAGCCTGTCTCATTTTGCCTGATTCAAAAAATATCTGCCCCTTAAGCTCATAGAAAAATGGGTTATTAGGCTCTAGTTCAATAAGCTCATTTAACTCTGTCATCGCCTGCCTAATTTTCAGCCTTCTAAAATTGGCAATACTTCTGGCATACCTTGCCGGAACAGATTTATCGCTCTCCGGATAAATATTAAAAACCTTTTGTGGGTCATACAAATACCCAATAAGCTTGGCCTTAACCCTCAAGAAATCATCTTCATTCTCATTAGACGGCGCAACTCTTGAATTCTTAACCGCCTCCTCCATAAATGTAATTCTCTCTGTTGTAACCGGGTGTGTTCTAAAGTATGGAGTTTCTTCTCGCCCGCTAAGCTCATTCTGGTATCTGACCTTACGCATAAAGTCACGCATCCCCTCCGGAGACCTCTCAACTTGCGCCAAAAGTTTTATCGCAGAATTATCCGCACTTCTCTCCTCCTGAACCCGATACGCTGTAAAATGGCTTAACAGTGATGACTGAGACCCCAACAGCACCGCCATTCCAACATCACCTCGGCCACTTGCTGCAACTGCTGCTCCTGCCATAAGCATAGATGCCAATGACATTTTACTCATTTCCTGAGATTTTATTTTAAGACGCAGAATATGTCCGCCCAATATGTGCCCTGCCTCGTGGGCAATAACACCGGCTAACTCGTCTTTGCTGTCAGATTTTATGATTGTTCCCGTATTAATAAACAACCTGTTTTCATCCCCAACAAACGCATTCAAAGAGTCATCATTAACAATATAAATATAATCTCGATTAAAAGGGATTCCCGCAGCATTAAAAATCGGCCTTATAAGCCTCTGCAAAAACAGCTCTGTCTCTTCATCAGAAATAAGGCTGACACGCGCCTGAGCACTTCCTGCAAAAAAGAGGAAAGATAAAAATAAAATTACTTTAAGTGTTTTCATCTCCCCTCCTCTAATGATTATTGTTTAAATAAGCATCTTATTTGCAGTTTCCATACCTGAAAAGCATTTTCTATTTAATAAGCTTTTGCCACCAGCTGGTTTTTTCTCCACCATCGGTTTTATCGCCCTGTTTTACATCAGATGCGCTTCCGTGGCTGTTGTATAAAACCACAGCTTCTTCTTTTACTGCCGGCTTAGCTGAATGCTCATCAGAACTATTGTCTCTGTTTTGCCTTCTGCCATTGTAGTTGTTATTGCGCTCGCGACGTCCATGACGGCCTCGTCTTTCTCCACGACCGCCTCTGCCACCGCGTCTATCGTCTCTCTTATCTTCCCTCTTGTCATCTCTTGATTCACCACGTGGCTCTTCAGCACTAACGCTTTCTTCACTTCTCTTTTCTTCTTGAACAACCTCTGGTTCTTCAACTTCTTTTTCTATGGATTTCTTAACTCTCTCCATTCTGTAATCAGCAATATTTTTGATTGAATCATCTGCACTGACAATCATACCAAGCTTATATTTGTTTTCGATATCAATCAAAGCTTGCCTTTTTTGATTAAGAAGATAAATAGCAATATCGCTCGGCACAAATACATTAACCTTGCATGAACGATTTTTTATGCCTTCTTCCTCAATCGCACGTAGAATTAACACTGCACAAGATTCTACACTTCTTACAATGCCTTTTCCTTTACAATGCGGACAAACGTGATAATTGCTCTCGAAGAAAGAAGAGTGCATTCTCTGACGAGAAATCTCCAACAACCCAAACTGGCTCATCTTGCCAATCTGAATTCTTGAGCGGTCTGTCTTCATTGCTTCTTTAATGCGTTTTTCAACTGCCTGATTATGCTTTGGCTCATCCATATCAATAAAGTCAATCACAACCAAACCTGCCAAGTTACGCAAACGTAGCTGGCGTGCAACTTCATCAGCCGCTTCCAGATTCGTTTTCAACGCCGTCTCTTCTAAGTCCTTTTCTTTAGTAGCTCTGCCTGAGTTAACGTCAATTGCGACCAATGCCTCTGTTGGGTTAATCACCAAATAACCACCCGATTCTAGCTGAACAGTAGTATCATGCAACTTATCAAGCTGCGATTCCACTTGGAACCTCTGGAACAACGGCATATCCCCATTACGGTGTTGCTTAATCTTCTTAAGATTGTGCGGAGACAATATCTTGGTAAAATCTCTGGCCATTTTATAGGCCTCATCGCCTGATACAATAATCTCAGATATCTCTTTGGTGTACATATCACGCAAAGCTCTTTTAATAAGATTACCTTCTTCATGAATAAGAGCCGGAGCCTTTGTCTTTAATGCATCGATTCTAATTTTATTCCAGCTTCTCATCAGATAATTATAGTCTCTGACAATATCTGTTTTAGTTTTTTCTTCACCGGCAGTTCTAACAATCATAGACATATCAGCAGTTAAAGGAAGTTCCTTAACTATAGACTTAAGTCTTTTTCTGTCAGAAGCATTTGTAATTTTACGAGACACTCCACCACTTTTGATACGATTCGGCATCAACACGCAGTACCTTCCTGCCAATGACAAATATGTTGTAAGAGCAGCACCTTTATTGCCTCTTTCCTCTTTAACAACTTGCACAAGCAAGACTTGTCCTTCTTTAATCACTTCTTGGATATTGCTTCTATGATATAGCTTTCTTACTCTCAAAAGCTTTCTTTGCAACTCAAAATCCAACTCTGGATCAGTCTCATCATCATCGTCATCATCGTCTAAGTCGTCATTATCAGGCTTTACTGCAACTTCTTCAGAAATGGTATCCTCGTTAGTACCGACACCCTCGCTCATAACCTTAAGTTTTTCATCATCACCTTTAGACTGAATTTGCTTTCTAAGTCTTTTCTTAGCAAGTCTCTTCTTAGAGCCTGTCTTTTTAGCTTCTT
>JAISFX010000010.1 GCA_031263385.1 Lactobacillus sp. | reverse complement strand
AAAACCATTGATATTCGCGCAGTTCGCTGCCCTGATTGTACATCGGAGATAAAACAATGAGAAAAAGAACCCTTTTCGGCCTCCTTGGTGTTGTCGTTATTTTAGGCGCTGCATACTATTCATATTATCGTCAAGCAAATGACATAAACGTCAAATATGATGTCTTGAATACATATTTTGTAAAAAGCGACATCCCTCTTGAAGAAGACAACATAAATTATTTTCTGATTGAAAATCAGGAAGAAATGGACGCTGTCTTAGGCATTGCAAAAACCATGACTAACGAGGTTGAAAAGATTGATTTCTCTAAAGAGCTGATAATCGCCATTGCTTATCCGGCCACAAACTTTGACTCAAAAATCGTCATCAACTCTTTACAAAACATTTCCGGACGCCTTTATCTTGACTACTCTTTTACCCAAGGTGACGAAAGAGAATTTTCAATAATCCCAGCCAGAATTATATCGTTCACCAAACCTAAGAACCTGTTGGACATATACTTTTCTATGGATGACAACACTGACAGAAAAATCGCCATGGGCCGCAGAACACTTGGCTCTCCCATATCTCTTGATGATATGAAGCAAAACTACACCGGCTCTTATAAAGCGACCCTCCCTTGTGCAGACTGCCCCGGGATTGAGACCAGACTGGTATTAAACCCTGACATGACTTATGAGCTTTTTGAAACCTATATTGACAAGAACAAAATACCTTTCAAAGAAGAAGGTAAATGGAGCATATCTGATGATTTAGCCCTTGTTAAACTTGACAAATCAAACACATATTACTTCATTGACGATTCTTCTGTTATTGAAAAAGCAGACACCGAAGGTAAGAGAATTGACAGTGAGCTAAATTATAGGCTGATAAAAGAATAAAAGAAGTTGATATTTAATACATAACCAATTAAATATTTACAATAAAAACTTATAAGGGATTAAACAAAATGGATATTAGTACTATATTAGGTGTGGTTTTAGGAGTTGGCGCCGTGGGTGTTGGTATGGCGTTAAAAGGTGCAGACCCCCACTCATTAATCAACCCAGCAGCATTCTTAATCATTATCGCAGGAACTTTTGCCGCATTGTTCAACGCCTTCCCAATGAGAGATCTAAAAATATTCTTCAAACTTTTCGGCATCTTATTCAAAGGCAAAAAATTTATGGCCAAGCAAGAGATTCTCGAGCTTTTCGTAAACGCCTCTGCTGCAGCTAAAAAAGAAGGCGTTATGGCTATTGAAAGAATTGCCAACGAGAGCAAAGAACCTTTCGTAAAAACAGCCCTTATCTTGGTTGCTGACGGTTTCAGTGCAGACTTCATTGCTGAGGTTATTGAATCAGACATCAAACAAATGGAAGAACGCCACCGTTCAGGCGCTCTAATTTTTGCCCAATGCGGTATGTATGCCCCAACCCTCGGAGTGCTTGGTGCGGTTATCGGTTTGATTGCGGCCCTCGGAAACTTATCAGATATCGACATGCTCGGTCACTCTATCGCTGCGGCCTTCGTTGCTACCTTGCTTGGTATCTTCTGCGGTTACGTTTGCTGGCACCCTTTCGCCAACAAGATGAAACAGCTTTCTAAAGCAGAAGTTGAGATGAAGAAAATGATTCTTGAAGGAGCTCTTGCATTACAAGCTGGCGAATCATCTATCGCTATGGAAGCCAAACTCCAAACATTCATTGAGCCTTCAAAACGTAAATCTTTAAGAGAAGAATAATGGCACGCAAAAAACACCACGAAGAACACCACGAAGAACATCCAGACGAGACATGGCTCGTCCCTTATGCTGATATCTTAACACTTTTGTTGGCATTGTTCATCGTGTTATTTGCATCAAGCTCTGTTGACAAAGGCAAGTTTGAACAAATGCGCGCCTCGTTTTCTGATGCTTTTGGCTCTATTTCTTATGACGGCCCTACAGGAGCTATCGGTACATTCATGGAAGATGCTGCCGGCCTCGCTCTTAATGAGCACATTGGCCTTGGCTCCGATTCTCGCGGTGCAAACATTGACATTGCAACCATAACCTTGTTTGAAGAAGGCAGCGCCAGAATCAAAGAAGAGGCCAAGTCTATCTTAAGACAGGTTGTAATACTTCTTTCATCAGACAGGTATAAAAGGTTCAAAATCGTCGTTGAAGGCCATACTGATGACGTTGACTTCAGCAACTCATTATATCCTTCCAACTGGGAGCTTTCTGCCGCACGCGCTGCTGCAGTTGTTAATGAGCTTACCAAAATAGGTATAGATAAAAACCGTATCAAAGCTATCGGCATGGCAGGCATATCTCCTGCTTACCCTAACTATGATGTCTACGGCAACCCCATACCTGACAACCGTCGCCGCAACCGCCGCATCGTTGTCCGTGTAGAACCCTAAACACTCTTAACTCTTATTAAGAAAGCAATTTAATGGAAAGCATAGATTTTTCAACATTTCATCCGGCTAACATTCCATCAATATGGCTATGGTCAATATTTGGCATTATAGTTTTTACCATGTTGTTCTTAGACTTGTTTGTGTTCCACAGACACAGTACAGAGCCAAAAGTGTCTTCCACTCTAAAAATTTGCCTTTCTTATATGACTATTGCCCTCTTGTTTGGCGTCTTTGTCATATACTCACGCGGATTCGAAACCGGAATGCTGTACTATACCGGCTATCTGGTTGAGTTCAGCCTTTCTATGGATAACATTTTTGTAATATCCCTAATCTTCACCAGCCTCCAAATCCCCAGCAAATATCAACACAGGGTTTTATTCTGGGGCGTTGTCGGTGCTATCGTACTGCGCGCTGTAATGATACTTTTGGGCGCAAGTCTGATAAGCAACTTCCATTGGATTCTATACATCTTCTCCGTATTCTTAATTTATACCGGAGTAAAAATGTTGGTTCATAAGGAAGATGACGCACCTTTAACTGAGAGTAAGTTATTCAAGTTTGTTGAGAAGAAATTTCACGTCACCAAAGAAATCCACGGAGAGCATTTCTTCGTTAAAAAAGGCAAAAAGACCTATATCACACCACTCTTTTTCGCCTTAATCATTGTCGAACTTATGGATGTAATATTTGCAGTAGACAGCATCCCTGCAATTTTCTTAATCACTCAAGATTTGTTTGTTATATACACCAGCAACATCTTCGCCATTTTGGGTCTGCGTTCATTATACTTCTTGCTGGCTGCCGCTATAAGCCGATTCGTTTACCTAAAGCCGGCTCTGGCTATAATCCTTATCTTCATCGGCAGCAAAATATTTTTGCCATATATAGGCTTGCACCCAGAGGCTTGGATGTCTTTAACAATAACCTTCGGAATAATTGTCGCCGGCATTGTTATCTCTTTATTAAAGAC
>JAISFX010000101.1 GCA_031263385.1 Lactobacillus sp. | reverse complement strand
ATTTTTACTAACGGCATATACCGTGCCGTCGTTCCCTGCGTAAAAGTTTTCCATATGCACTATGTTTTAATTATTTATTTTTTTTCGCATATATCCCCTCAGGGAGCAATACGAACACTTCTCTTCTATCAGAATCTTTATCTATAAAGGTCATTTCCTTATCTCTATAGACAACTGTATCTGCAACGGAGATATATCTCCACACACCATCGTATTCTTGCATAACAGCATCTTTATATTTACCCTCTGCCACTTTCTTTTTGAAAATAAGCAAATCGATATCATTAAAGCTGCCTAGGTATGGCTTATGTCCGATAAAATGCGGAAATTCTCCACGAGAGATTTCAAACAAATATGATACATTATCGATTATATGGGATATATTTACCATCTCACCCGGCAAGCCTCTGTTAAAGATTCTATTTGATTTCGAGGTCTGGTAGTAGTTTTGATTTCTCTTGTTGAATGAATATGCCATATCTCTATGCAGCATAATCATATCATCATTAGAAAACTCCACATATCTTGGGTGTTCGGCTGCTGGTTCTCCAAGCAAAAACTTAAACACCATCTTGCCAATAACAAATTTGTTGTTATCTACACCGTCTGGTCCCATAATCGGATAATATGTTTCTTTCGTCTTAGGCTCATGAAAAAGCTTTAGACGATATTTGTTTTTTGGATACAAAGAAGAAAAAAGCTTTTTTTCTTTGTATAGAAAGCTTTTTCCTATCTGCACAATTTCATTCGGATAGACATTGACTCCGTTCGAATAAAATTGATAATCACCATCCTCTTCAACCTCTCGGAAGTCTCCGGTTCGTGTGTCTAGCAACAAGTTTTTACCGGTTTCTAAGTTATGAAAAATTTTTATTCTGTTCATATACGTATATAATTAATATTAAACATCTACAATAATTGGTTCTCGAAGGCGGAATTCTAGCAGATTGATAAACTTTGTCAATATTTTGGCAAAGAAAAATATACATTTTAAAAAGCAGTAAGGCCTTTGTGATTTTATATCTCACAAAAGCCTTACCATAACTTTTTTATTCCCAGGGTTTCTTGCTTTTATTATCAAGCTGCCCAAAAAGAATAAGATTACCCTCCCAGTGCCTAAAAGCTATTGTTTCATTCTCATTTTTGAACTCAACAACTTCATCCTTTTCTTGGAGGTACTTGCCGCAAAAACTGGGCTTGTTTTCTTGGTCAAGGTAGAACAAGTATAGCTCATTTTTGCATGGTGCTACCTCATATTCCCTTGGGAGTATAGAATTATTAACTTTATGATCGGGTATGATATATTTATAAACCCCGTTTTCTAAAGCATAATATTCTTCCTCATAAACCATAATCCTGCGGTCATCAGAAAAGCAAACATGCTTCTCAGGTACAACAGCCGGAAAGTCTAATACAAGCGTGAAAAGTTTTTTCCCCACGACAAAAGCCCCATTTAGGTCATTGTGCGGGCTCTCAAGTCCGATAAAAGGACCTTCTCCTTCAAAAAACTTGATTAGCTTATATTTATCGTGCTTATAGAAAAAGCTCATAATTCTTTTCATTTTGTAAAAGAACTCATTGCCGATTCTCACGATATTGCCGTGGGTAAGGATATCCTCCCCTGGCACGTGCTCTGAAAGCACCATAGTCCGACGGTCTATCGCATAGATTGTGCCGTCGTTTTTGGAGTAATAATAATCTCTCATCTCTATTAATATTAGTTTTTATTAAACAATAATCATTTTCATAAGCCAAGAAAATACCATAGTCAGCTTTCATGTCAATATTTTAGTCAAATAAACTGCCTGCCAAAAAAAAGTGTCCCGCGCTTAATAGCACAGGACACTAATCTATCTGTTATGGGTTTGTTTATTCCCAAATATCGCCATCAGGCGGAAGCAGTTGGTACTTGGCTTCAAATTCAGCATCAGTCAATCTTTCAATTTTTTTGCTGTAACCGAACATCCACCAAGGACTGTAGTAAATCTGCCACCCAATTGTGGCGTCGACACTTAATCGCCTAGCAATAACTTTTTTCCCGTTTAGGTCTCGTGCTTCAATAACAATCCCAACTTCTTCCGCATAACGGAGTAGTTTTTTCCTATTATTTTCATCACATTTACCAAGTAATTCAACCGGGGTAATCACATTTACATAAATTGTATTGCCGGTGTTTTCGGACGGGTCATCATACTCCGTCCAAAAATGATAGATTGCCCCACTGAGCTTTCCGTCGACGTTAAAACAAAGTTCTGCTCCATAGTATCTTTGGGAGCCTTTTTTTTCATCTTTTTTAACACTGAGGACTAAGTCTTTTCTGAATTTATTTTTCATTTTATAATGTTTTTATGAGGTTACCCTCTGGTTATTTTACTTTTACAAATCTTATGAGATATCCTTCAGCATCTGCTAGATACCTCACATAGTTTGTGGTATCAATCTCAGCCATTTTTTGTAAATCGACAGAATAGGTATCTCTACCTGAGCGAACCCATTTTCCGCCAACCTTAAAATGATATTCGGTTTTTTGGATTGAGTGATTTACTACAAAAGCATCGTAATGCCTTAGCCTAATATCTTCAACCTTCATTATTGGTTGTTTGTTCAGAGCCTCATTAATTCTATCGTCTTCCTTCTGTTGAGATACAGATATAGCAATGAGATTACCAAAGCCAAAAACAAATGCAAAAATAAACCACATAAACATACAACCCATAGGGTCTAAATCTTTACTTTTTTCCATATCTTATAGTGTTTTAATATTGTTAATATTCCATAATTATACTTAAATTCGTCACTAAAATAGCACGATTCACGGCATTTGTCAACATTTTGTCAAAAGATATATTGGGTGGGAGCAAATTATTAATGCCCGTGACGGCTCATATATTTGATGAAGGATTAAATCACAACTAAGAAAGCGGTCTTATCCCATTCAAGCCGCCCAACTGAACGTCACGCGAGGTAGGTTTTTACAGCATCATCACGCTGGAATAGATATAGCAATATCCGCAACGCTTGTCCGCGTGGGGTGGAGAGGTTCTCATCCATTTCTAAAATAAGCTTAGCATCCTGAGACGCGGTCAACAGCAATCCCTTATGAATAGACATATCTGCAATTTTGAAGTCTGCAAAGCCGGATTGACGTGTGCCAAGCAGCTCTCCTCCACCGCGCAGCTCTAGATCTTCTTCTGCGATTCTAAAGCCATCCTCCGTCTGCTTCATAATATTCAGGCGCGCCTTAGATGTTTCTGAAACTGGGTACGAATACAACAAGATACAGCTAGAATCTTTAATTCCTCGTTTAATTCTTCCGCGAAGCTGATGAAGCTGTGCCAGACCAAATCGCTCAGCATGCTCAATAATCATGATGGTTGCCTCTGGTACATTAACGCCCACTTCAATAACCGTAGTCGCAACCAAAAGCTTAATCTCTCCACGTTTGAAGCGCCCCATAACCTCGTCTTTTTCTTTTTCCTTCATCTTACCATGAACCAAGCCCACATCTTCTCCAAACACCTTTTGCAGCATTTCGAAGCGGGCAACGGCGGCCTGCAGGTCAATCTTTTCGCTTTCTTCCACCAAAGGACAAACCCAATAGGCTCGCTCGCCCTGCGCCAGCTTGCGCTTTAAGCCTTCAATAATGTCTTTGTCTTTGTTAATCGGCATAACGCGAGTATCAACAGGCTTTCTCCCGGGCGGAAGCTCGTCAATTTTAGAATATTCCATATCTCCATATGCGGTCAATAACAGTGTTCGCGGAATAGGGGTCGCGGTCATCACCAAAATATCGGCTTTGTTGCCTTTGTTAGATAAAGCCAAACGCTGATGCACACCAAAACGGTGTTGTTCATCAATCACCACAAAGCCAAGATCCTTAAATTCTACATCTTCAACAAACAGCGCATGAGTCCCAATGATGATATTAGTCTTTCCGTTAGCCAAGTCGTCAAGAATTTGCTTGCGCTTCTTGCCTTTAACTCGTCCTGTTAAAAGCTCTGCCTTAAGCCCGATTTCTTCTGCCAATGGGGCAATGGTTTCCAAATGCTGCTTGGCTAATATCTCGGTAGGAGCCATAATCGCGGCCTGAGCGCCGCTTTCAATTGCATTAAGCATCGCCACGAGAGCCACAATAGTTTTGCCGCTTCCCACATCTCCTTGCAAAAGCCTGAGCATTCTGTACTTTGAACCCTGTTCTTTAAAAATCTCTTGAAGCACTCTCTTCTGCGCTCCGGTAAGCTCATAAGGCAAATTCTCCATAAGCTTCTTGCGCAGCAGCCCGTTTCCTTTAAGCTCTCTTCCCAATTGTTTTTTAACACGCTGTCTTACAATTGCTAATGACAATTGGTTTGCCAACAGTTCATCATAAGCCAAACGTGTCCGATAAACAGATGACGGAGATAAATCGTGAATACTTTTGGGGTTGTGAACAGTGCTCATGGCCTCATTAAAAGAGGGGAACGCCATGCTCTTTTTATAGTTTTCTTCAACCCACTCAGGCAGATGAGGGATTCTGCTTACGGCTTGCTTCACAAATTTACCCATTGTCTTATTGCCGATACCGGCTGTCAGCGGATATACCGGCTCAATGCCTAAAACAGTGTTTATCTCGCTTGGCTTCACCATATAATCGGGGTGGTTCATTTGTAACGAGCCGTTAAACTCCTCAATCTTTCCGCTGATAACTCTTTCTTGTCCCACAGGCAAAGAGCTTTGAATTGTTTTTTCATAAACCTTAAAAAAGTTAAGCGTAATTTGCTCTGTACCGTCTGATGCAACAACCTTATATGGTTTTCCTTTAACGCGCGGAGGCAGATGCTCCAAAATTTTAACCTTAACGGTGGCAACTTTGCCAATTTGAGCATTCATCAGGGCAGGGGAATATGTACGGTCAATAATGTTGTGCGGAAAATGCCATATCAAATCGACGGTTTTTTCAATACCAAGCTTAGCCAAAAGCTTTTCGCCCTTAGCTCCCACCCCGTTAATAGAGGCAATAGGTGTAAATAGAGGATACAAAATCTCCGGCCGCATATTTTATCTGTCCTGCCAAACAAAACTATTGATATTATCAGATATTGTATATATTTTGTTCTGATAAGTAAAGAGAGATATAAGAGTGATTAAGAAACTGCCTGATATAAATAAACTAAAAGACAAAACTGTAGCCTCTGTGGTTGACGGCTATGATGCCTTTTTCCTTGTTGAGCTGTTAAAAAGCACTAAGTCTGATATTTTATATATCATGAGTGATGGTGTCTCTATGGCTCAAACGGCAGATATCTTGGGCTTTATATCTCCCAACACCAAGGTCTTAACCTTACCTGCTTGGGACACTGTCCCCTATGACCGTGTTTCTCCAAACTCAGCCATTGTTGCTCAAAGGGTAGAGACACTTTCTGAGTTGTCTTTAGAGCCTCATGCCAAGCAGCCCAGAATAATTTTGGCCACCGTCTCAAGCGTGTTACAAAAGCTTCCGCCGGCAAAAACTTTTCTTAACTCGATACGTGAAGTTTCTGTTGGTAAAGAGTTGAATTTTAACGCGTTTCTGCATTATGCAACTATAAACGGTTATCGCCGTGTAGAGCAAGTTATGGAGCCCGGAGAATACGCCACCCGAGGAGATATCATAGACATTTTCCCTGTTGGTAGTGAAGACCCTTTGCGAATAGATTTGTTTGGCGATGAGGTAGAAAAGATTAGAACCTTTGACGCTATCAGCCAAAGAACCAGCGGAGAATTAAAGAGTTATCAGTTCAAAGTAATGGGCGAGATGATCTTGGATGAAAACTCCATAAAAACCTTCAGAGCCAATTACCGCGAGGCTTTTGGGGCAGTATCTAATAAAGACGAGATATACGAGGCAGTCTCAAGCGGGCAACAATATATGGGTATGGAATCTTTTCTTCCGCTGTTTTATGACGAGCCTCTGCCCAACATTTTTAACTATCTTCCCATGGCAGAGATTGTTGTTGGGCGAAATGTCTTTGAGGCCATAAAAGGCAAAATCGAAAGTATTTTTGACTATTATGTGGCAAGGCAAGATGCTCTAAAGAATAAAAACAACCTGCAAGAGGTTGATGCTTTCCGCCCCGTAAAGCCGGATACAATGTATCTGAGTGATAAAGAATTTAGCGTAATTATAGAGCAAAAACAGGCGATTAGGCTAACAAGCTTAAGTTTACCTGATGACGATTCTACCATAAACCTAGAGGTCATCCCCGCTCGCGATTTCTCTCACAACAAAAACCAACTCCAGCTCTACAAAGAACTTGATGAATATCTAAAGACAGGCGAACCCACTGAGCGTGGCAGCCTCGGCCGCATAATCACTTGTTATTCCGAAGGCTCTCGCGAAAGACTGTTTTCATTGATGAGCGAGCACGGTATCAAAGACCTTACCTTTGCAGACACATGGAAAGAAACCCTAGCCAAATCAAAGACAAAGACCGTCTTAACAATTTTAAACCTTAACCACGGCTTTAAGAGCAAAGACCTTTGCTTTATCTCTGAGCAAGACATTCTGGGCGAGAAAAGAAACCGTAAAAAACCAAAGAAGGCCAGCTCTAAAGATTTCATAGCCGATGTCTCCAGCCTTGCCGTCGGAGAGCTGGTTGTCCATATTGAACACGGTATTGGCAAATTCCTAGGCCTTGAGAACATTACCGCAGGCGGTGCCCCACATGACTGCTTAAAGATACTCTACGCTAATGCTGCCAAGCTTTTTGTACCTGTTGAAAATATTGATGTCCTATCTCGTTACGGCCTTGAGGATGAAAACGTCCAGCTAGATACATTGGGAG
>JAISFX010000045.1 GCA_031263385.1 Lactobacillus sp. | reverse complement strand
AAAAATGTAAAAGCCCCCAAAAAATCGGGGGCTTTCCTTTAGGAGTTTTTTTAATAATTACTAGGTCATTCTTACCAACTCGTCTAACATCTCACTTGAGGTAGTGATAATCTTAGTAGCGGCAGAATATGCTCGCTGAGTTACAATCATGTTAGAGAACTCAGTTGCAAGGTCGACGGTTGAAAGCTCTAAAGCGTTAGAAGAGATTTCTCCGGCGCCGTTAGTTCCAGCCTGTTTCAACAATGCCTGACCTGACTGGTCTGTTTCTATCCAGACGTTACCGGTTAAAGCTCCCATACCATTTGGATTGGCAAATGTTGCTAAAGGCAATATTGCGATAGGTCTAGTTTCGCCGTTATCAAACAATGCTGTTACCACACCGTTAGAATCTACAGATACTCCTGAATATGAGCCAAACTTTGCACCGTCTTGGGTGATGTAGTTGGTTGTAAAGTTACCAGAAAGGTTTGTTAAACCACTGTTAGTTCCAATCTCGCCCATACCAAGTTTGATAGTTGTTCCTTGGTCATAGTCGCCGTTCATATTCTCAGCACCGTTGGCCCACTCAACAGTCATTTCATCAACATAGAAGTATTTTGGAGTACCGTCTGCGTTAAATCTAACACTAGGAACAATTGCTCCGGTCTCAACGTCTGTGTTGTTTACGGTAAAGCTGTTGCTTAGAGTATAAGTACCAGAACCCACTGTTAACCAGCCTGAGCTAGAATCTCTTACTCTTCCGTCAACAGAACCTGCCATACCGGTTGTATCAAAAACAACATCCGGACCAGTATAAGAAGGCTCGATTTCTAATGTTGTACCACTGGCTGTAAAACGCTCAGGCTCAACAGAGTTTGCACGGATTGTTGTTTGCAAAGCGGCAACAACTTCTGCTGTTGTCAGAGCTGATGAGATGTCGATATCTGTAGGACCACCAGGGGCAGCCGTAAAGGTATAAGTGGTGCCATCAATTACTAAGCTTTTACCAATGTAGTTAGATGGGGTGGTATCATTGAAGTTGATTGTAGCAACGTTTTTGATATCGTCATCAATCTGGTCAATTTTGAAGATACCTGTAGGAATACCTGTTGAGGCAAGTGGGTTAGCGGCACTCTGAACGCAAGCCAAGCAACGGCTAGCATCAATTGTTAAAGCGTTACCACCAATTGACTGTACAATCTCTAAGGTATTTACGTTTGCAGTAAAACGGCCGGCACTTGGCATGTTTTCCTGAATGGCATCATTTAATTTTTCTACGGCATCTGCTGTGTTAACAACGCCTGTTGCTATATTAACAACGATATTACCCGGTGCAGGTGTTGTCGAACCGTCATTGAACTCAAAGTTATAAGTTATGCCGCTAACGTCATCTGTTATAGAAATCACAGAGCCGTTTGAAGGAATTTTTGTGAATTCTAACTGGCCTGCAGCATAGTAAACATCTGAAGATGTATCACCACCGGTCTCGTAGCTGCCGCTCAATGAAATGCTGGCTGCACCAGATGGAACGCTGGTTGACATGTTCCAAGAGTTTGATGTTACTTTAGTATAAGTCAAGCTCAAGTTACTTGCGTTTCCAAGGCTATCATAAATCAAGGCAGAAACACTTCTACGACCACTGCTTGAACCGCTTGATGCATCATATATGTCATCACTTGATGGAAGGTTTGCACCAAAGCTCAAGTTCTGGGTTGGGTCTGCTGTGCCACCGATATTTGACAAGTTAACAGGCTTAAGGTTAGTTGAGTCAATGATGTTATCATTGAGGTAAACTGTGTTGCCTTGCTCATCATAATAAGCTTTCATGTACTGAATACCATTTATGTTTTGAACGGTAGCGTTAGGGTTTCCATCCCAAGGGAGCAAAGGCCAACCTTGTGCATAGTAACCGGCAGTGTTTTGCAGATAACCATTGTTATCAGTAACAAAGTCACCAGCGCGGGTATATGCCCAAAGATCATTCTCTCCTGGGTTGGCGGCCCCGTTCACAACGAAGTAGCCGTTTCCTGAAATCGCAAGAGAGGTAGATGAAGAACTGCTTGAAAGAAGTCCCTGCAAGTCCACATTTTGCTTTGTGACCGGCTGAACACCTCCAGACGCATAAGAGTTGCGGGAACTTTGTTTTGTGACCAAAGTTTGGAAAGCAACTTGGTTCTCTTTGTAACCAACTGTACTTACGTTTGAGATATTGTCAGAGATTGCGCCCATTGAACTTGACTGAGCGGTTAATCCTGAAATACCTGATTGCATTGCACCAAAAAGACTCATTTTTATTCTCCTAAAGTTATATTATTCCAGTGAGCAAGAGGCTTGCTGCTGATTCTGCAGCAGTAGAGGCAAGGCTTGTAGCACTTGCGGCTAAGCTCTCAGCTAAACTTTCTGCGATACTCAGACTAGCTCCTTCAACCTCTTCCTCTGTTGTTGAGGAAGAACTGAAGTAATCGTCTTCGCGAATTGTTAAGATATCTCCTAGGCCTGCTGTTACTGCATTACCCAAGCCGATATAGATGTTTTCGTCATCACTTGCTACACCTGTCACTTTACCAAAGATGGTAGTGATAATGTTGGCTGCTGATTCTCCTGCGGCGACATTAGCAGAAACCAAAATCTGATAAGCACCGTCCTCAAGCTGGATACCACTGCTGTCTTTGCCATCCCATGTAAACTCGTGGGTACCAGATACTGTGTTACCACTTTCGGTGTAGACAATATTGCCGTCCATATCTTTTACATAAATTGTGGAGCTGACAACGTTCTTATCCAAAGTATAAGTTGCTTTGGCTTTGCCATCTTCTAAAGGCATAACATCACCCAGAACCTGAGCTGTTTTACCAATGTAAGAAACTGCCTGCGCACCAAGATTGGAAACGCTTAAGTTTAGCAAATTATCTAACTTTGTGTTAGTCTGAATAGACTGCTCAACCTGAGAATACATAACCAATTGCTGTGTAAACTGAGCTGTATCCATAGGGTCTAGCGGGTCTTGATATTTTAACTGTGTTGTTAGCAACGTTAAAAATGTGTTCATATCTGCTGACAAGGTGCTGGATGCACTATCTGTCGTTGTTGTATTCGTTGCGTAACCTGTTATGCTGCTTACATCAACCATTTTCTCTCTCCCTTCCTAAACTTTTATGTTGAGTGCTGACTTACCATCCCAAAAACTTTCGGCAAGTAAATCCGGTTGAATATCTTCCTGAATTTCAAGGGCTTTACCCATGAACTTTCTCAAATCATCCTGATTTTGGTTATTTTGTTCTTCTCTGAGACTAAAGCTTAGAGAGCCCTCTTCTGTATTAAAGCCGCTATCATTAAGTGCTTTTTGCAAAACGGAAGAATCTTTTTGTAAAGCTTCTAAAGCATCTGAATTGCTGGCGGTTATATGAGCCTGAATTTTTCCGTCTTTAGCAATATGGAGTTTTACATCCACCTTACCAAGGCTTTCAGGCTTTAGTTGAATATCTATTTTATCGATGCCTTTAACGGCTTGTTTGGTTATGTTGATTTTAACCTGCTCGATAACATCGCTTGACATACCTTTATAAGTATCTTGAACCTGTGCTCTGCCCTGTTCTGTTCCGTTGATTTTTGTGGAGGCAACAAAACCTGCTGTAGAAACAGACCCATTAGAAATAACAGAAGCATTATCTGCTCCTTTAGCTGCTAATGTTGAGGCATCTTGAACCTGTGTGGGGGCAACATTAACCTGAGGCTGAGCAATAACTTCTGCACCGTCTTGGTTCATTATCATAAGATCGGCAACAGATAAGTCGTTACTTGTATTTTCTGAAGCGGCGGTATCAAGCAATGTTTGAGTATCAGGCTGAGACTGAGTATCTAATGTCAAATCAGCATCATCAGCATCAACTACCTGAGCGACCAAAGGCTTACTTGCAAAAGATTCTGCTTTATTATCTTTTACATTAACTTCTACTTTTAACTTAGTATCTTCACCAACAATCTCGGCAATTTTGGCAGCTTGCTTAGATAAAAGAGCTTCATCTTCAACAGGTTTTGAAGCCACAGCCTGAGTGTTAACACTCTCTTCCTCAGCTAATGGCGCTTTTAATGCATCTTGAGAAAGCTGGATGATATTGCCTTCGTCATCAGTAAAGGCCATAAAATCCATAACAGGTTCGCCATCTTCATTCATAACACGAACTGTCAGATTAGGAAGATTTTCGAACATATCCATATTTTCAAAATATTCCTGTCCGCTCATCTCCCATGTTTCACCTGTTATATTATCAGTGATTTGGAACATTGCGATTGCTGCAAAAGATTCTAAGTCATCCATATCAAAAACTTTAGCCGGTGCATCAACATCTGCTAAAGCTTCTTCTACAGGAGCCTCATTCTCAACCGCAGGAGTTTTGGCAGCTGCTGTCTGCTCGGAACGGTCGGCAGATTTTGAATTTTCGGCAGTTGTTTCTCTTTTGCTTTTGGTATCGGCAGATTTTTCCCCTTTATCACGAGAAGCCTTTGAAGTTTTTTCTTTAGCTTCTTTCTTAACCGGAGTATCCTCGGTTATTTTAGCCTCTACCTTATTATTATCTTTGGAGGCTGTGCTGTCTGAGGAGAAAGCTTTGCTCTGATGCTCGCGCACAACATCTGAGAAGCTTACTTTACTTTCAGATGTATCAACAACGCTCATTAACTCAGCGGCACCTGAGTTGTTGCCAAAGTTTAGCCTGCTTAACAGAGAAAGGCTTGCCAATGTTATGTTTTCTTTTAATTCCATATCAGTAAGAACCCCTTTAAAAGTTTACTTACGTGTTTATATGCAAAAAGCGTGCCATTTATTTTAATGACAGTACAAGAAAACAATATACATATTATATAGGTATTTCGGATTATGCTTTTATAAAAAGAATCGGGAAAACAAAAAGCCCCTCAAAAAAGGGGCTCTTTGTTACACATCTTCTATAACTACGTGTTCATCAGGGTTTGGCTGCTGGGCTTCAACCTGAGCGGCCGGCTGTTCGGGCTGAGGAGCCTCGCCATCAGGATTGTGCTCTGACAGGCCCTTAGCTATGTTCATGTTAATATTGATTAAGATATCAAGCTTTTCAGGAGATGGCTCTGCCAACACACTTACCGTTCTTTGGAAAACAAACAAAGCCAGATTTAATATATTGTTGCGGATATTAAGCGGCTGAGGGCTGTCCTTCTCGTTCATAGACGTAGCGATAATGGTCCAAAGAAGGCGGTTCTTATCTAAAGCGGCAGAAAGTTCAGACTTTTTCTCCTCCCAATTCTCTTTTATAGCGTTGAGAGCTGAGGCCGTTCGAATTAGAGCTCTGGATTCCAGGCTGACCTGATCCATTGTAGAAACATCATTTTTACTATACTCATTGTAAACATTCATAGATACTTGTTCCTGGGATAAAATTACTTACTCTTATTTTCTATAAATTGGTGGAAGTCACTCTAAATGCAAAAAAAATTTAAATAACTTCCGCATACTTAAGTGCTTTTTAACACAATTTGGTTAAATTATCGTTATGATATCATAAAAAGTAACTTAAGGTAAGAAAAAATGCGCAAATTTATCAAATATTTTCTGGTTTTAGGCCTGTTTTTATCGGCCAGTGCCCTTGCTCAGGTTGAAACAGAGCAAGAAAGCCTACATAAAAGACAAATTCATATTACCGGGTTTAATGCTTATCCGCCTTTTGGAGAGTGGGATACAAAAGAGAAGGTTTTTACAACTGCTTTTGATAAATTTATAGAAAAATATGCTAAAGAAAGAAAATTCCTTATTATTGATGATTTCAGACACCCTGAATACAAAGAGATTGTGAGAGAGGTTCGCCGCGGAAATGTTGATATGATTATGGGGATTTATTATGAGTCAGACACTTATACCGGTTTGGATTATGTGTTCCCATCATTTGTAAGCAACCCCGTGGTTGTTATAATGCTGCCAAACAGAATTGATGAAGCTAAAGGCGCTGACGACCTTAAAAAGCTTAAGGGAGCAGTAAATACACAAGACCAGTTTAGTGATTATGTTAACCGCGAGATTGCAAAGTTTAATGTAGAGAGAGTTGATGGAGCATATGATACCTTTGAAAAGCTGTTTAAAGGTGAGGTTGATTATGTGTTCTCGGGCTATTACTTTGGCATTGTAGAAGCTGCAAAGCTTGGGCTTAGAAAGAAAATTGCGTTCTCAAAACAAGTTATATGGGAAATCCCCATGTTTATCGGGTTATCTAAGGTTTCTGAAAAAAGAAACTTCCTTATCGGCAACCTAAGGCTGTTTATTGACAATAACGACGTTAAAAGCATGCTAAAACAAAGTATTGAAGAGCATATACGCAGATATGAAGAGAAATATATCGGGGTGGTGCCGCCTTCATATTCATCAGGTGTTCCCGATGCAGATGAAAACGAAGATGACCTCAAGTGGAAGCCTATTCTGTAGCGCTAAAAGCCAATAAGGCATGTGATAAAAAAGATATGGCTGTTGACCTTATAAATTCTAATTGTTAGAATTGCATTCAATTATGAAAACGAAGGGTTAAAGCTCAATGGTTCTCTTGATACATCATACCGTATCCCCTGATTCCAGAAAAATCAGGCTATTGATGAGTGAAAAGCGCATGCTTTTTGTTTTGCGCGAGGTTGAGCCATGGAATATGCCCGATGATATATATAGGCTGAACCCATCAGGCTCTTTGCCAATATTTGTGTATGACGGAAACGTGATTGCGGGTAATTATGCAATAAGCGAATATTTGGAAGAAACCGACAAAGAAAACAAATTAATGCCGGAGGACCCAAAAGCCAGAGCTGAAATAAGACGACTGATTGAATGGTTTGACACAAAATTTTATAACGAAGTTTATAAAAATATTGTGGCAGAAAAGGTTCAGAAACGTTTTGGCAAAGGAGAAGCCCCTGATTCAAGAATATTAAAGGTTGGCTTTAACAACCTTAATTACCACATGGAATACATCGACTGGCTTTGTGAAAGAAACAACTTTTTGGTTGATACAGGCTTTTCAACTGCAGACCTTGCTGCCGCAGCGCATTTATCAATTGTTGATTATCTTGGGGATGTGCCTTGGGACAGCTATAAAAATGCTAAATTATGGTATTCTAAAATCAAGTCACGCCCTTCTTTCAAGGAATTATTAAAAGACACCATAAAAGGCATTTTGCCAGCCAAGCACTATACTAATTTGGATTTCTAAAGATGATTAAAAGAGCTTTATATATATTAGCATCAACTCTTACGCTCAGCTCTTGCGTATTTTTTGCCGACGGTAAAGGACAGGTTATCTATCATTGGGAAAGAGAAAACACAGGTATTGAAAAGTTTTCTCGCGACCATTCCGAATGTATGAGATTGGCCGAGGATTTTAAGTTTATTCCTGATGTGAGGACTTGGTTTTATTCTGAAGAAGTAAAGCTAAACGTTCGTGCGGATTGGCACTCTGAGAAGGGCATTTGGGCGAGCTATGTTCCATATCCAGGTGCAACCCCTGTAACGGTAAATGCTCTTCGCAAAACTGACGATGCATCTCCTAGAAAATATCGCCTATGTATGGAAAGAAGAGGGTATTGGCACAGAACATCCAATATTCCTACGACAACAAATATCTATATCTATAGACCACAGAACTTGTACCAATATGTTCCGTTCAAAATCGGCTATCAATAGTTTGTAAAGCGCAAAACTCTCAAGCTTCGTTCTGATTAGTTGGGTGGCTGGGTATGGCGATGTTTTTGTTGAGGGTGGATTAGTTTTTGAGAACTATGCAACGATCTATGCTTGCCAAATCTTTTAGGATTTCAAC
>JAISFX010000035.1 GCA_031263385.1 Lactobacillus sp. | reverse complement strand
AGGCGATTACACTGTTGTCGCTTTTTTTATCAGGGCTGCCAAAAGATGGGTCCCACCAGCATGATGCTGAGACCATTCTTCGTTCGCCAAGCTTTAAAAACTCTCGGTTGTTAGAAAAGACTAACTCCAAACACCCGGAGTAGCTTTTTAACCTTGCAGGGTCTAAAATGCTTTCGGCTATGTTGACAGGTATCAGCATCATCTGAGACAGAAACTTGTTTTCTCCTGAACGAGACCTGATAGAAGCAATTTTTTCTTCAGAGAATCGTTCCGGCCAGACGCTCTGATTTTTTTTGTTTAATATAGGAACCTCGAGTTTATTGAACTTATATAAAAACGGTTCGACCTCTTTTTTGGAATCATCATAATCTGTTTGATAAATCGTATAAAAAGTATGTGGTGTGCCTATATATAACTGCATGCCGCTCGGGGTTAAGATATAATCTAGCTCTTGCAGCTTTTCGCGCATTTCGTTTCTTTTGAAAGCGGAATCGCTGTTTTTGGGAACCTCGACGTCATCACATATAATAATATCTGCCCTCAGACCGGTGAGGTTGGCATTGAGACCTTTGGCCAACATCGAAGGATCGCGGAGTTCGGCCTGCCGGTTTATGGTGAACTGGTCAGATGCCCACTGGTCTAATTTGTCGGGCTTGAGGCCTTTGGTTAGCGGGTGGCGCTCTATTATTCTTTTTACGTTTCTGACCATTTTTTTTGCTAGCGAATAATCGGCCGCGATAACTAATATTCGGCCAGCGTTATCAAAATATAAAACCCATGCACAGAAAAGGCCAACTATGGTCGATTTGCCCGAGTTTCTAAATGCCATTAGCAATGCTTGTCGCGATTTAGAGAAATATATTTTCTCGAGCCATTTTATTATTTTTCTTTGGTGCTTGGGTAACGTTAGTCCTTGCATCTTTAGCCAGATAAACGAGAACTCATAAAAACTGAGCCGATTATTCATCTTCTTCCTCGATGTCTGTTTCTCTGGCCTCTTGTATTATTGATATTAGGCTGTCACTATCTTCTCTGATGCCTGCGGCTTGGTCATCATCCGTCCAGCGGGCAAGCTTGAGCAATGTCTCGGCGTGAATTACAGCCGCCTTACAAGCGCCGTGGTGGGCGGTGAAGCCTTTGGCATCATCAGGGATATCTTTTTCTGAAAAATCGTCATAGCTTTGCATGACCTTCATAATCTTTTCAGGAAGAGATTTCTTTAATTTGCTTTTTAGAGAAGAAAGCGATTTGGTTTTTCTTATCGTTTTCATTTTATACCTTCATATTATCTATTTATAATAATAACCCTAAGGGGGATGTGCATTAATAATTCGTTTGCCGCCAATGGTCATCTTTATATTACGGCGACAAAAAAACCGCCGAAGGTTCCTCTTCGGCGGGGCAAAGTGTTTTTTTAGTTTCTATATTAGCGATTTAACCCTAAAAATCCTAAGGTGATATCAAGCGCGATATCATAGTGCTGGTACAGTATTACACCAGATATCAACAAAAGCACCAACGAAGTAATTAAATGATACTTTTTGCCATGCCAAAATTTTTTATAAGAAATCTTCTTTGGTAAAATAAGCGGTAACATATAAAATTCTTAGTAATATATTTTTCATAAAGATCTCTCCATAGCCTATGAAGCCAATAAGCCTACACTGCTCAGATACTCCTGATTGTATATATAAAGAAATACATAGTTAACTGCAGATATCAAGAGAAATACCAACCATTTTACGTATATATTTAAGTGCCTAAATTGCGGGACAATAATAACACCATATGGGAGTATCATCGTAATGATAACCCACAAGGGAATTGTTGCAGATGATAAAATTAAGTCTATCACCCCTATAAATATGTTAACAAAAACATATATACTGACCACTGTTATTATTACATTTATAATCTTATGCATATAAACTCCTAGTTTAAGTAGATTATACTCTTTGGCCTAAAAATCCTAAGGTGATATCAAGCGCGATATCATAGTGCTGGTACAGTATTATTAACGCCACAACAATCAGTATTGAATTTGTTGTTAGCCTATATGTCTTTTCTTGTAAAAAAGGAATCCTTTCCCAACGAGTCGGAATGAACAATGGAAAAAGCATAAAAGAAACTAATAGGACATCAAACAAAATAAATAATGGCGATATGGGAATAATAAATTGCATAGCAACCACCATGAGCCCTAAATACATAAAAACAACTTGGTATGTAAAAGAGCATATTTTACTTATGATATTTGTCATTGTTGTACCTGCTTAAATATAGCTTAGATGATTTACATTAATGACTTACAATAACAAATGCAATATCATTTGTCATCTTTTAATGGTTTCGTCCCTTGCTTTACAGAGCTTCCAACAATTTCGCTAACAAAACTTCTTAACGTGGGATTGCCTGCTCTGCCATTTGTTTGTCTCCTTTCTTTGGTTGTTAAATGTTATTGATACAAAAAACCGCCGAAGGGATCTCTTCGGCGGATTTTTGATACACTAAGGGCAAGTGGCATTTTAAGGTATATAATAAAATTTCATAAAAGTCAAGGAAAATATTCCTACACTACACGGTTGTGTATAGCTTTTATTTTGCCCCTTTTCTTTTGAGGTATTTGTAAAGCTGATAAGGCGTAAATATATAAGCCTTATGAAGCCCAAGGCTTCTTTTGGCAAACTCTACACAGGTAAAGAACCAAAGCGGTGCAGGCTTATATATCGGTAAGTTTATCGGTACTTCACAAATGCTCACCATATCTTTTTTGCCGAGGGCGTAGATGTAGTCATAATCATCAGGGAACTCAATGTAATTGAAAATAAGTTGGTTGGAGGCCGGATTAAGCTCTAGCCAATTATTTGTTCCCTCAATATTAAGCAAGACATAGCAATGACGGAATCCCCTCTTTAAAAGCTTTAAGTAACTTAAAGTTGTGTTGTCCTCAAAGACAACATATATACTTCGAAAGACAACTCCTTTCGGAAAACATATTCTCATTTTATTATTCCTTTTCTTTTAAGGTGCATGGCAAAATAGCTCATGCCTATTCCCCACAAATTAATCTCACTTTTCTTGGCTCTACGGTCATAATAAGGCGGGCATTCAAGCTCTCCCCATTTTAGCATTACCCTAAGGATGCGGTTGTTTACTTCATGATTCAGTTTCATTCTTTTAATAATTCGATGAACATCCACGGTTTCTAAGTCCCTTTCTACTCCCGCGAAATCTTGCTTTGTGCTGCGCGGCCCATCTCCCCTGGCCACTAAGCACCCACAAAACCAGAACCATACCTCTTCAGCATTATCAAACGGTTCATAGCTCTTTGACATAAAAAATTCTCCCCATAGTTAAATTAAACTTAATAATTTATTAACGGTTTAAAGATAAACATAAGGTTGTAGGAATTTCAACCCAAAAAAAGATTTGATTCCTATAAAAAAATATTTTATAATGCCGACTATGTTTAAAACCTTTTGAAAATAGAGAGGAAAGATGAAATATAAAAATGTGTGGGGTGCTGTTGATAAGTTGGCTAAAATCAACGGTCTCTCAACCTCAGGTTTAGCAAAAAAAGCCGGACTTGACCCGACGACCTTTAATAAAAGTAAAAGATTGCGTCCTGACGGAAATAAAAGATGGCCTTCTCTGGAGAGCATTAATAAAATTACGGAAGCATGCGGTGTGACATTTGAGCAGTTTTGCCAAATCGGTAACGGCGGTGAAGATGTTGAAATTAATAACTCAATCCCTTATATTAAGTTTTCTAAGTTAAAAAAAGCGCAAAAAATTAACGCCAAGGGGATTGATACCAGAGGTTGGGATAAGATAAGGTTTCCTGACAGTGGAGATGTGTTATATGCGATTGATATCGACACAAAAGAATTTGAGCCGGTTTATAGAAAGTCTTCTATTTTGGTGGCGGTAAAAAATTCTGAAATAAGACGCGGAGATAGAATCGTTACTTTAGTAAACGGCGGAGAGATTATTGTTGGCGAATTTGTTAAAAGAAGCGCTGCTAGTATTGAGATGATTGATATATGCGACCCTAAAAAGGAAATTAAGACCGCAATAAAAGACATCAAAATTATCAATAGAATCGTTTGGGCTAGTCAGTAAAACTGCTAAAACGGCATAATTAATTTTAGTAAGGATAGAAAATGAAAAGTTTTTATTTGGGAAAAAGCGCAAGAGAAATCGAAGAGATTGAGAATAGATACAACTATATTCCAATTGAGACTAACGCTGCTGCTGCCGACGTGGCTCTCAATTCTATATGCCTTAAAACAGTCAAAGACATTACTGTCCTAAGGCACAAGAATATGGAGACTAAAACCCTTGAAACAATACTAAAAAAATATCGGGATTATGCCGTTAAAGCCTATTAATGGTGGTGATGATTGTGGCAGCCGCAGCCCCCGCCGCAATGGCAGTCGTCATGGTCGTCTTGCTCATCATGGTCATGATGATGACCGCATCCGCAGTGACATTCTTCAGCATGATAATGGCTATATAACTGCATAAGCTCGATTGCCTCATCAACAAGGTTTCTGGTTGCGACACCGATTTCTCTGATTGATTTTGCAAGCATGTAACATGGCACTGTTACGATGCGGTTTATTTCATCAGCACAGACTTCTGTAGATGAACAATTCTCGTGGACTGCACCCATGGCCTCAACACCTTGAGCGGTTGCTTTGTCATTGCCAATGGTTATGCGGATTTTGTGTTCGCCCAAAACTTTTGCAAGGATAACAGGTGCGATGCACATAGCCCCAATGATTATGCCTTGTCTATAGCTTTCTTGAATAGCACGCTCTACCTCTTCATTAACACTGCAGTCTTTGCCTTTGGTGGCAAAGTTGCTGAGGTTCATGGCAGCACCGAAGCCGCCGGGGAAGATTATGGCATCAAAATCACTTGCCTTAAACTCCTTGAGGTCTTTGATTTCTCCACGGGCAATGCGGGCTGATTCAGCCAAAACATTTCTGTTGTCATCATCGCCGGCAAAAGATGTAACATTGCCGGTAAAATGGTCTATGGTTTTTTCTTGCCAGATGTTTGGCGCAAAACATGTGTATTTGCAACCAAGCTCATCTATTGCCAAGAGGGTGCAAGTTGCCTCAGGTATCTCTGATCCGTCAAATACTCCACTACCGGATAAGACGATTGCAAAATGCGGGATATGCTCTTTCATAGGTGTTTTCCTTTCTTGCTTAACGGCAGAGAGACTGCTCGTTTTAACCCAATTTGTTGTTTACAATAATACAAAAAAGGTTATAGTCAACAAATACAAATAAGGAGAGATTATGAAAGCAGATATTACAACATTAAAGAACGGTTTGAGAATCATCTCGCAGACAAGAAAAGATATTGAAACAGCGTCTGTAGGAATTTGGGTTAAAACCGGCTCGGCATATGAAAAAGAAAGTATGAACGGAATATCTCACTTTCTGGAGCACATGGTATTTAAAGGCACAAAAAAACGTGACTCATTTGCCATATCTGAGGACTTGGAAAAAGTTGGCGGACATCTTAATGCATATACATCCAGAGAGTTTACATCTTTTTATGCAAAGGTTCTGAAAAATGATTGCGAACTGGCTGTTGACGTTTTATCTGACTTGGTAATGAACCCGATATTCCCTGCTGAAGAGCTTATTAAAGAACGAGAAGTCGTGGTTCAGGAAATTAAGCAGTCCATTGATACTCCTGATGATATAATATTTGACCATTTACAAGAAACAGCTTTTGCTAATCAGTCGCTTGGAAGGGCTATTTTAGGGCCACAAGAAAAGGTGCGCGCTTTTGATGCTAAAGGCCTTCGTAAATATATGAAGAGCAATTATGCTGCTGCCAACACAGTGGTTTGTGCCGTCGGGAATATAAAGCATAAAGACCTTGTGAAAATGGTAGAGCAAAGAATGGGGCATATGCAGACCGAGACGTCTTTCAAGCCACAAAAGCAAAAATATATCGGCGGCTGCTTCTCTGAAAAAAGAAGTGTGGAGCAAGTTCAAGTTACTATCGGGTTTGAAGGTATTAACTACTATGATGAGCTTTACTATGCGAATCTGTTGTTATCGAGCATTTTTGGCGGAGGAATGTCTTCTCGCCTGTTCAAAGAAGTGCGCGAGAAAAAGGGTTTGGTATATTCTATTTACAGCTTTTTGAA
>JAISFX010000093.1 GCA_031263385.1 Lactobacillus sp. | reverse complement strand
ACATATTTTATAATCTTTTTGGCGTCATCTTTATAAAAGCATTTTAGTACGTCATCAAAGTTTGATTTCGTCCCATTTTGCAGGTTTAGAATAACTGCTAGCCTTCTCGAGCACCTTTCAAACAGCCTTTTTCTGGGGTCATTAACCCTCTGGTCAGGGTATATAAAGGCAAAATACCCATCTCGAGATGCATATAGCGTCTCGGCATATCTTTCTCTGTCGCGATTAAGGAAGTAATTTTTCTGCCTAAGCTGCAATAGCCTTATAAAAAAATATAAAAGACCACCAACCAAAAGCACCAGAATGGCTATAATCAAATACCAAAATTCCGGAGCGGCGTAAAATATATCAATAAATAGGTCAGTATTCATTTTAACTTTTTCATTGTTTGTTGGCTCATTTTATTATATAAAGCAAACAGAGTCCGCGGGCAGTTATTTATGCTTTTTGGTTTGAATCAAAATAGTTATTGGCTAGGCGTTTAAGGGCAGGCGGTTTTAGTACCGTCAAACTCAAACAACAATGCCAATAACTATTTTGACCGCATCCACAGGACAATTTAATAAATTATCTTGCATTGCTTAGAATTTTAACATTAGTTTTTATCTCAAGCAAGACAATTTGTTAAATTGCCAAAAGGTGTAAACAATTGTCTGAGGTCTCTGTTGCAAATGATTAAAATTTAGGACGTGAATAAAAATGTACACATTAGCGTATAACACAACAGGAGCAGGATGTTCCGTAGTTTTGTTAAAAGACAGAAAAGATATTGATACCATTGAGAGGTCTATGGACTTCGGCCAAGCCGAGGCCTTAATCCCCGAGATAAAGAATATCTTAGATAAAAACTCCATCACTATGAAGGATGTGTCTTTACTTGTTGTTTGTGTTGGCCCTGGTTCTTTCACAGGCGTAAGGGCAGGCATTTCTGCCGCTCGCTCATTTGGTATCGCTGTGCCTAATATGACGGTTTTGGGAGTAAACTCTTTTGAAGGATACGCTCACTCTTTGTCACCAGAGGATGTCTCTGCCTACAATCTGGTTGTTATAGAAACCAAACGCGAAGATTTCTATTATCAGATTTTTGATAAAAACCTCGCGCAAATCACACCGCCTTCTGCTGGCACTAAAGAAGAAATCATCAAGCAACTACGAGGCAAACATCTAACAATCACCGGCGATGGTGTGGAGCGTTTTCTGTTCGAGCCAACCGGCCTGTCTCTTGATAAAATATTTATGCCGACATCTATGCCGGTGCTAGGGCTTGCTCATATAGGTATTGATAAATTACAAAAGAAAGAGGCAGATTATCCAAAGCCCCTTTATATAAGAGCCCCTGACGTATGCCTTAAATAGCATTCTCGTTGCCGCTCAATACGTTTGCAACGATACTTCCCATATTCTCTTTGTGTTTTGACTCGATAATATCGATTATCTCAAGCTCTTTCCTGTCCAAACGACGATTTATGCCAATGCGGTCATAATACTCTTTGCTTCGGTTATAAAGCTTAGATGCGCTTAGATTCTCTCCCTTCTCATAATAATATTGGGAGAGCATTTTAGATGCGTTTGCCAGCTGTCTCTGGTTTGTTTCTTCATTAGCCATTTGTATCAGGTTTTCATACGCCCATATAGCTTTGTCGTGTTTTTCCATTTTATAATATGCATCGGCAACTTTGTTCCATGCATTAATATTCTGGGGGTTTAATTCTATAGCCAGTTCAAAAGCATTGGCAGCCAGAGCCATATCCTCAATGCTTGCTAAAGACCCAAAAGCCAAAGCCCACACAGAGGCCTCTTTAAATAACGCTTCTCTTTTAACACCAGTAGTCGATGCACTTTTCTCAACATTATAGTCTATAACTGCCTGTAGCAATAGCATTGTTGGGGCAGGGTCTCCATTAACAAGAGCTATAAGAGCCTTTTCGTTATCAGGAAGCTTTTCAGCATTATTAACTTTCTCAAACTTTCGCCCATTACATAGTTTTATAAATTCTTTAATGGTTTCGATCAGCTGGAGAATATCATCTTCACTTGTTTGCCCGTGGTTTCTATACATAAGCGTTTGAGCAATCTTAAGCTCATCAACGCCTCTTGATAGCATATCAATCAATAACCCGATTAATTCACTTAGGTTTTTCTCACTCTGTTTATATTCCAAAGCTGATGCATGCAATGCAATACTAGATGCGCCTAAATCTTTAAGCTTACCTTTTTTCCAGTCTAAATCGACTATCAAATCTTTTTTGTTTTTCTTTCTCTCTTTTTCTTCTTTTTCTTGCTCTTCTTCTCTTTTTATTGTCTCTATGCGAAGCTTTTCTTGCTGTTCCAAATAGATTTTTTCAGCATCCATGCGCTCTTGTTCTTTTTCGTTCTCTTCTTCTCTTTCCATCTCTCTGGCAATCTCATCTTCGTCTGCCTCATCAAAAAAAGATACAGACCTCTCTGCTGGTTTGTCAGTATATGTCTTAGGGTCTGAGCGAATAAAAGATACTATAGACTTTACATAAAGAACTATAATCAAAAACAAAAACAGTATTAGCGCTAGAAGTATTAAGATAACCGATGCAACTTTCACATTAGAAAGCTCGGCGAACATGTCTCCGAATGAGCTGGTCAATATGCCGATATTATGAGTAATTGTACTAAAAAAATCAGCCGCTGAATTAATTGTCACATATCCAAACATGTTCATTTACAAAAAATTATTTGATGTTACACTACGTATTATAGATATTAATGGAAACAATACAAGAGAATAGATTAAAAATGGGTTACCTTAGTCAAAGAAAAAGCAAAGCCAGATTCAACGTTTTTATAAACATAGTCCTGCTTGTGCTGGCAGTCCTGACCTTCCTTCCCTTTTGGTGTGATCCGAACGGTCTGTACGCACACAACTTGTCATCATTTCGTATTCAATATTACTTTTTATCAGCGTTTTTCTTGATAGTTTGCCTTGTTAGTACATATCTTTTCCGCTCGCTTGCTTTTGCGCTTTTCTTTGTTGTAAATTTTTTCTCTATCTCCGACAGCGCAAACATTTTCACTAATGCAGAGACCATTGCTGGCGAGCCTTTCAAAATGATTTATGTTAATGATGTCCATGACCTTTCTGCTCTTGCAGAATATGGTAAGGACAATAATGTAGAGCTTATTGCCTTTAATAATCTGGGAGCCCCCGTAGACCCTGCGGGCGTTTATCCTTATATTGATTATCAAACATCTCAACGCACCTCGATTCTCAGCATCCAACAACCCATAAGCCAAAACCGCATTATGCTTTCTTCAGATATTGAAGCATCATATGTTTTGGTCAAAGCCGGAGAAAGGGTTATAACCGTAATTAACCTTGATTTAAAAGGCATGCGCTTTGGCGAACGCTCAATAGTGTTCAGCACACTATTTAACTTTATCAATAGGCAAGATAACCCTGTAGTTATCGTTGGCGATTTTGACATGCCGGCCTTTGTGCCCACATTTAAAGAGTTTCTTATAAAGAGCCAGCTTGAGGTCAAAAACCATGTTGTTTTCTATAACATGGCAAGCTTGTTCAAATCCCCATCCATAAACGTACTTGGCTATAAAAATGTTGGAGTTGAGAAAGTCACCCGCTTAAATAGCTATTTCTCATCATCTCCTGCTGTTTTATTTGAACTTTCTGTTGAATAATTAATATTAAATTAGCTTTTTAAGCTATAAGATTTAACCAGATAAGAAATTAAATTACAGGGATATAACTATGGCAATTACACAACTAAAATCAAAACAGCTTTACACTATTTGCGACCCCAAAAAGTTCAAATTCTCCAGCACGGCGGATTTAGCTGAAAGGGTTTCTGCTCTTGGGCAAGACAGAGCAATCAGCGCGGTTGAGCTAGGCATTAACATCAAATCCAAAGGTTATAATCTGTTTTGTTTTGGCCCTGAGGGTACTGGCAAAACCAGCCTCTTAAAAAGGATTCTCCGTAAAGAAGCCAAAAAGAGAGCAACCCCTGAAGATTGGGCTTATGTGTACAATTTTGAAGAACCTCACAAGCCTCTCACCATAAATTTCCCTGCTGGCAAAGGCACCGAATTCGCTCGCGATATTGATGATTTGATTAATGATTTTTCTATCTCGATTCCTGCTGTTTTAGATAGCGATGAATATAAAGCCGGCATCAGCATTATCAGAGAAAAATATAAACAAAAGAAAGAAGAATACATCAAGCTTCTGCAAAGAAAAGCCAAAGGCAAGAGCGTTTCTCTACTCCACATGCCTGTTGGTTTGGTTGTTGCCCCTGTTAAGAATGGCGAAGTCGTAAGCCCCGAGGCTTTTGATGAACTCCCTGATGAAGAAAAAGCAGAATTGATTAATGACTTAAACCTCATGCAGGAAGAAATAGAAAAAGCTGCACAAAACCTTCCTGATTGGGAAGAAAAACAAAGGCTGGAGACCAACACTCTTCGCGAAAAGTTCATCAAAATCGCAGTTAAACTGCCTATAGATAAACTTAATGAAAAATATAAAAAGCACAAATCAGCATCTAAATTCTTAAAAAGTATTCGTGAACACATCATCAGTAATATTGAAGAATTCTTGCCTGTAGAACCTTCTATGGGTGGCGAGGGCGAGGACCCATTAACAGCGCTTCTAAGCCGCATGAATAAACCTGAGGAAGATAAGTTTGCCAAATTTAAGGTTAATGTAATCGTCAAAAGCGAACCTGGTAAAGGTGCGCCAATAGTCGTTCTTGACCACCCAACACAGGGCAATTTGGTTGGTCGTGTTGAAAGAGTTCAACAATATGGTGCTTTGTTAACAGATTTTACCTTAATCAAATCAGGCGCATTGCACCGTGCTAACGGAGGCTTCTTGCTTATAGATGCCCGCAAGCTTTTAATCCAGCCTTATGCATGGGATTCTCTAAAAAGAGCTTTGGCATCCAAAACAATAAAGATTGAAAGCCCTGGCGAAGAAACCAGCTTTACCACCATATCTCTTGACCCGGAGCCAATACCTCTAGATGTTAAAGTGATTTTAACTGGTGATGAAGAACTTTATGAAATTTTAAGCGAAAGAGACCCCGACTTCAGTGACTTCTTCAAAGTAGAAGCTGACTTTGGTGTTGTTATGCCCCGAACTTCTAAAAACGAGGCAGAATACGCCAAGCTGATAGGTTCTCTTTCTAAAAAGAAACATCTTCGCTCTTTGAACAAACAAGGTGTTTCCAGAGTAATAGAATATGCCTCTCGCTTAGCAGACGATTCTACTAAACTTACAGCGCATATTGCCTCAATAGGAGACCTCCTGCGTGAGGCAGAGTATTGGGCTCGTAAATCAAATGCCAACCTCATCGGCAAGGTCCATGTTGACCAAGCTATCGAGGCTCAGGTTTATCGTTCTGACCGCATCAAAAAAGCCATGCTTGAGCAAATTGATAAAGGCACGATTCTCATTGATGTAAAAGGAGATAGAGTAGGGCAGATTAACGGTCTCGTGGTTTATAACTTCTCTCGTTTTTCTTTCGGCAAACCTGCTCGTATCACTTCTCAAGTTAGGCTTGGCCGAGGAGAGTTCTTAAACATTGAAAGAGAGATCGAGCTCAGTGGCCCAATACACAGCAAAGGCGTTTTAATTTTGCAGGCCTTATTAGCCAATAAATTTGCTAAAGAGCAGCCTTTGTCATTGTCAGCTTCAATTGTTTTTGAACAGTCTTATGGCGGTGTAGACGGCGATAGCGCCTCTTCAACAGAATATTACTGCTTGCTTTCTGCAATCTCAGGAATGCCAATTCGTCAGTGCATTGGCGTTACCGGCTCTATCAACCAGTTCGGAGAGATTCAGCCAATCGGTGGCGTTAATGAAAAGATAGAAGGGTTCTTCGATGTATGCCGATACAGAGGCCTTACCGGAGACCAAGGCGTGATAATCCCTCGCACTAACGTTGCCAACCTCATGCTCAGAGAAGACATTGTTAAGGCGGTGGAAGAAGGCAAGTTCTCTATCTATGCCATAGATAATGTTGATGACGGTATCGAGATTTTGACAGGCAAAAAAGCGGGCGTAGCCGACAAAAACGGCAACTTCCCTAAAGGCACCGTCAATTACATGGTTAAAAAAGAGATTGAACGCTATTATCAGAAATATGTTCAATACGCTCAAGAGACCCATGGCTGCATGACCAATGTATAAAATTCTCTTCGTCTGTACCGGCAACATCTGCCGTTCTCCAACAGCAGAGGGGATTATGCAAAGCCTCATAAAGAATGAGGGGCTTGAAGATAAAATAAAGATAGATTCCGCAGGCACTCATGGGTGGCATAACGGCGAAGGCGCAGACCTCCGTGCCGTCCATTGTGCCAAGGGCTTTGGTATCGACTTAACTTATATCTGCTCTCGCCCACTTGTGTTGGATGATTTCGACAGCTTTGATTTAATCTTAATCATGGACGAAGCCAACAAAAGAGACATTGGCAATATCATTACAAGAAGCAGCAATCATGATGACATCTTAGCAAGGCTTGATAAGGTACATAAAATTTTAGAATACGCTCCCGACTGGGGCGAAGACGTTCCCGACCCATATTATAATGATAGGTTTGATGAAGTCTTTATGATGCTCCAAGATGCCTGCCAAAATGTCTTAGAAGAGGTAAAAAAACACATTTAAAGCAATCCCGGCGTTTAAAAAAGAAAAAACTCTTTGGCATCTATAGCCAAAGAGTTTTTCATTATAGATTTAGAAGCGTTTTTATTTTTTCAAAATTTCGAGAATTGTTTTTTTGATTCCTTCTGTTTTGAAATCAACTCCTTCTGGGAGTTGGAATTCGCGGTCTTTGACGGCTTCGAATGCTTCTGAGAATTGAATCTCTTCATCGTAGAACATACCGCACTTGTTTCCTGTGGCACTTGTTGATGACGAACTCCAATCAGATACCTTGCACTTTCCTTCGCCAAGGTGTTCGACAATTAAATACATCGTGCCATGGGCACATGAGCCGATTCCGCCTGCTGACCAGTAATCATATGTGACTTTTATGGTTTCAGGAGTTGCTTCAGGAGTTGTAATACTTGATTTTACGGCTACGTCTTGGAAGGATCTTCTTTCTCTTCTTTCTCTTATTTCCATTTTTATTTTTTCCCCTTCGAATTTATCGGCTTCTATAGGGGCCCAATTTACCGCCATCAATATCAATCTTATTTTTTTAAGATATTGATGGATATGTTAATATTTATAATGTAATTTCGTTCTGCAGTGAATATACCAAAATCTAGAGAGAGAGTCACGTTAAACTTTTGTTACAGCTTGCCTAAATCAGCCACACATCAGGCTCAACTTACGTTATATAAGGATTATTTAGCTGTTTTTAGCGCGGCTCATCAATATTAAATAGGCATTTGCTGCCAAAATCAGCGCACCGCCCACAAAAATATTCCATGTAATCACGGTATTAAGAAACACCACATCCAATATAGTGGCTACCACCGGCTCAAGCAGCAATACCAGCCCCAAATGCACGTTTTTAACCTTCTTGGCAGCGGTATAAAACAGCGCACTAGCCCCGATATAAATTACAATCGAATATATCACTAAAAAGGCCAAGGCCTCGATTCCTCTGTCAAAATTAATGCCCGAAATCTCTGCACTTGGCAAAAACTTTGCAAACAAGGGATACATCATTATAAACGGTATAGACTGATATATGTTTGTATAAAATATTGTCGTAACCGGCTTAACCCTTTTAGAGTTAAATGTGCCGTTAATAGTAACCCATCCGGCCATACCCATTCCGCCGATTATTGCTAAAACAAACCCAACTGCCGAGAACTTAAACTCCTCCCACGGAGATATCAAAAACACTAGCCCTATCAGCATGATGCAGATTAATATACCATCCCTTGGCTTAAACTTCTCACCTAAGAAAAACACACTGATAAGCGTAGTCCATAATGGCTGCATATATAAAAGAAACACGGTTAATGACACTGACAGCCCAAAAAACAAAGGCCCATACTGCCCAAACTGAACAGATATAACACTAATCAAATAAAGGATTCCCACCTTCCATGTTGTATTAAAAAACTTCTTGTATTCCGGCTTTGTGAATATACCTACCAATACCGCCACAATCAGATTCGGATATATCAATATCTCTATTAAAGAGAAGCCGTGCATGCTTAATATCTTGGCTCCAAACACCAAAAAACCATATAAAAAAGCCGCCGCCACAAGAGCAATATAACTTGGTAATATAGAATTTTTTATCATGACACCGCCTCAAAAGATATTCTCGGATCAACCAGAGAATATGTAATATCGCTAATTAGTTTTAGCACCAAACCCAAAAGACCGAATATATAAATCGTTCCAAAAATAACCGGATAGTCTCTGGTCATGATGGCTTCATAGCCTAAGAGTCCGATTCCGTTTAATGAGAATATCACCTCAATCAACAAAGACCCCGTAAACAGCATTTTAATCAATAATGACGGAAAGCCCGCAATCACAATCAGCATCGCGTTCCTAAACACATGTCCGTATAAAACCTGATTTTGGTTCAGTCCTTTTGCCTTAGCTGTCAAAACATATTGCTTGTTTATCTCATCTATAAAAGAGTTTTTTGTCAGCATGGTGAGGCTTGCAAATCCGCCGATTACCATAGCAATTACCGGTAGTGTTATATGCCAAAAATAATCAATTATTTTTCCCCACAAAGAAAGCTCTTCCCAGTTATCAGAAGTCAGCCCCCTCAGCGGAAACCACTGCAGATACGTCCCGCCTGCAAAAAACACAATCAAAAACACCGCAAATAAAAACACAGGGATGGCCGAGCCGATAATCACCGCCACACTGGTCCACACATCCATCTTAGAGCCGTCACTAACAGCCTTTCTAATACCCAAAGGTATCGCAATAAGATATATAATCAGCGTTGACCACAGCCCCAAAGATATAGAAACCGGCATGCGCTCCACAATCAACTGCCCGACAGATTTGTCCTTATAAAAACTTTTACCAAAATCAAACACCGCATAGTCTTTAACCATTTTAAAAAAGCGCACATGAGCAGGCTTATCAAAGCCGAACTGTTTTTCCAGCTCTTTAATCATTTCTTCAGGCACGCCGCTTGCCCCCGTATAACGAGATTCGCTGGCGTTCATATTCATTTGTGCAGATGATGTAAATTGGGATTTGGCATCAGTATTCATGCCTTGGTATTGTGCCAGAATATGTTCTACTGGCCCGCCGGGGGCTAGCTGTATGATAAGAAAATTCACCAAAAGAATGCCCAGTATTGTCACCGGAATAAGAAGCATTCTTTTCGCAATATAATTTCTCATCTGTTTGCACTCATAATACGCTGTTTATCAATCTTCCAATCGCGCTCTTTTTCAGTCTCACGCTTGTCATAAAGTTTCTTACCTGTGCCAAGCCCCACCTCAATTTTGGCCAGCCCTTTCTTGTCAAAGAACAACCTTATAGCAACAAGGGTTGAGCCTTTTCTGGCAAGTGCTTTTGTAATGTCTCTAATCTCATTTTTAGTCAGCAAAAGCTTGCGATCATGAATGGGCGCATGAGATTCGTAACCCTTGTTTGCATACTCTGATATTGACATGTTTGATATATAAACTTCGCCATCTTTAATAATACCGTATGCATCATTGATATTTGCATGTCCCAAACGCAAAGATTTTACCTCTGTGCCGGTCAATTGTATCCCCGCCACAAATTTTTCTTCTATCGCATAATCAAAATTGGCGCGCTTATTCTGCGCGACCAATCCTGTTGTAATAAAATCTGCTTTTTTTGCCTTTTTAGCCATGGCCTAGCCTAACTAGCCAGTTTTTTATTCTTCTTGCTGTCAACGACTAAAGAAATCTCAGTTTTTTTTTCCTCGGTAGAAACTGGGGCATTGGAACGGATACAATGTCCGTCAATATAAGCACCCGGCTCAATAGCAATAGAATTATGTGTTGCATCGCCCATCAATTTGGCTGTTTTTGCCACAAACAAGCTGTCAACAGTAGCCTTACCGCTCAACACGCCGTAAAGGTGAAGATTTTTAGCTTTTATCGCTCCGTTTACAGAACCCTTAATGCCGATAATTAACTCATCACAGTTAATATCTCCTTGGATGTTTCCGTCAATGTGGATAATGCCGTCGCTGCTCATGTTGCCTTTAAGCTTTGTACCTTCACTAATGATACTTGGCACACTTAACTTATCGCCATTCTTACTGAACTGGCGTGCAAATTTAACTGATAACATGCGTTTAATCTTTTTCATTTTATAATCCTCGTTTAAGACTTCGCTTTAATAAATGGCATAGGGTCAACGTTAACACCGCGGAACAAAATTTCGTAGTGCAGGTGCGGTCCTGTAGATCGCCCTGTTGAACCAACTTCCCCTATAGTATCATCAATTTTTAAATAGTCACCTTTTTTTACATAAATTTTATGAAGGTGGGCATATTTGGTTCTAAAGCCGTTTCCGTGGTCAACTTCCACAAGGTTTCCGTAGGCACCTGCGTACTCTGCTCTAGTAACCCTGCCTTTGGCCATAGACTTAATTTTGTTTCCTGTACGGCTTGCTAAATCCACACCTTTGTGGCGCGCTTCTTTAGCATGAAAAGGGTCTGGCCTCACTCCAAAAGGAGAGCTTACCCAATAGCTCCAAACCGGCTTGCCGACAGGTACATATTGCATAACTTCTTTATAGTATTCCAAGTCATCAACATTATCAAAAATCACAGATATATGTTGGTTCAACTTTTCATTTTTTGGGTTTTGTTTGTCGTTAGGAATGTATGGTCCGCCTTTACCTGCCTTAGACTTTTTATTTGACAGCGCGTTGAAGTACAGTCCTTTTTTTTTCAGCGGTTCATTAATTGTGCTGAGGGTAGACTTAATCTTGTCGATTTCTTTAGATGTAACGGAAGATATTTTTTCATAAACTTCCATCTCAGCCTCTTTAAGAGCCTCCATGGCTTCTTCCATTTTTGCAATATGAGTCCTTAACTCGTCTCTTTCAGAAGATAAAATATCTCTTTGCAATAAAGCTTCATTGATAGATATTTTCTCGTTCATTTGTTCCAGATCAACCCATGTCTGCGTCTCTGTAACTTCTTTAATTTTTTCAGACAACAGCTCTGCCTGTTTTTTATATTCTTCTACCTGTGGAGAGGTGCTCTTGTCAGAAGACTTCATCATATTATCAATATTGCTATGTAATAATTTCATATTAGAAATCAGTTCCACATAAGCATCTTTGGTCGCAACAATCTCCATATCTTTTTTAGATATGATATTTCCTGAGCGGTTGTACATATGATAAGAATAAAAACTAGAAGCAGCAACAAGAAGCAAAAGGCATAAAGCAATAACCTGAAATTGCGACGAAAAAGTAAAGACTTTTGCTCTTCCGCCGCTTCGGAAGATAATTTCCTTAGGCGAGAACAAAGGGGTCTTTTCTTTAATACATAAAGGCGTATTAATTACTTTATTTGTCTCTTTAAGTATCTTTTTCATAATTCCTTATGACTTCATAAAACAAAAAACAAGAGCCAGATTCTTCAGACTCACTGAAACATATAACAAACTTTAATAAAAAAATACAGCAGTTTTTACTATTTTATCCTCAGGTTTAAGCTGCTGTTAAACCTCGTCAGTGCTGTCCAAAACAACAAACTCATCATCACCTACGAAATTGAGCACAATTCTGGCTCTTTCTTCCAGCAGGTCTAAATCTAAACTTGATGACGACAACAGTTTAACCTTCTCTTCTAGCTTGCTTTTTTGAGAGTTAAACTGCTCGGCAATGGCCGATGCCTGAGAAATCTCTTTGCTGAGGTACATATACCTTAATAATCCTCTATCACCATTAATAGTAAAGTATGAGAAGTAAAAAAATAAAAACACAGCCAAAATCAAAAGGCCCGAATTTTTAAGTCTGTTTTTAAAATTAAACCATATTCCCATATTATGTCATCTCCCTTGACAAATCTCCCCATTAGAGACATCATACCCGATATATCTTAAAAAATTAATAATGAAGAGTTTACAAAATATGAAGAAAAGAGCCTGTTTAATAGGCGGCTTTGACAAGCAAGGGCTTATCGATAACAAAGGCATAATCCATGATTATGTTGTTTATTTTGTTGAGAAATTAAGCGAGTTCTGTGATGTATATTTTTATACAGACAACCCCATCTGCGAAGAAGAGCTTGCCAAAGTAAGGCCTTTTACCAAATACGCTGCCGGCCATAGGTACGGCCGTTATGATTTTGGCTCTTGGTCTCTTTTAATCAAAGAAATCGGCTATGATAAGCTAGAGCAATATGATGAACTCATATTAACCAACGATTCCTGCTTTGGTCCAATGTTCCCGTTCAAAGAAATGTTTGATAAGATGGATGCCCAAAACCTAGATGCTTGGAGTATTTGCGGCAACAAATTTTTAATGAGCTTTTTTGTTGTTTTAAACAAAAAAGTCTTTATGCATGACGACTTCAAATACTTTTTTGACAACATCAAAGAAGAGGAGGACAAGTACGTCGTCATCAAAAAATATGAACACGGGCTAAATAGCCTCATTACAGAAAACGGCTTTTCAACCGGGCTTTATATCTCTAACCAAGATGTCAAAAGCTTTTATAAAAAGAACAAAAAAGACATCCATAAAAAGATAAAAGAAGTTGTGCCGTTTTGGCCTCGCTTGTTTATTCGTTTTTCTCCCAACAAAATCCGCCTTTATGAAGAGGACTTTGTTCTGCCGTTTTTCATGCACATGCCTCTGCTTAAGAAGATTTCTCTCCATGTTACCACCAGTGTGCTGCCCGTCTATTATCGTGACTTAATAAAGGACAATTGTGACTACCCCATAGAGTTGATAGACAGCTTTCTCGAGAAATCAAATTCTGCACCACCAGCCAAACCTTGGCCCAGAATCAAAGAAAAAATAAAAGACAAGCTAAAGAGGTTCATGCATGACAAAAAATATCGCGGTGACAAAATCATCACCCGCGTCTTTACGATTCCCATAAAATCAAAAAAAATGGATTATAAGATTTAAGTTTTCTAACCGATAATGTCTTTCGTCAGCTTTTTTACATCCTTAAAAGACTTCACATAAATCACCTTCAAATGTGGGTTTTCTTTTATCAGCTTTTCATAATCATCAAATTTTTTATATGCTGAGAATAGTATATATCTTATCCTCTCCCAAGAGATAGATTTCTTCATATCTGCCGGCTGCCCGAACTTCTTTTTATTGCTGAATTCTCTTTTGATATATCTATAAACACATGCCAAACGGTTAAACTTATGAAATATTACCACATCTGCTCTTTTAAGCCTCTGCGGCATTAGGCTTGAATAACAGCCTTCCACTACCCATTTGTCTTTCTTGATGAACTCATCATGTTGCTTTTTGAACACTTCTCTGTCTGTTCTTTCCCACTTTGTGTTTGGGATATGAGCAATAGCGTCCAGATGCAAAACATCCAACCCTTTGGCTTTCCCAATCTTATCCGCTAAGGTAGATTTCCCCGAGGATGAAATCCCTAATATGCAAATTCGCTTTCCGGTCATAAAAAACACTCTCTCAATAGACGGCCTTGTTGGCTTCTTATTTGGCAGCTGTTGCAGCACGAGCTGACCATGTGTCGATATCAAACCCGGCTTTTACATCAGATTTAGGTATATCAAATTTGTTCCAATACGCCACGCGCTGATACCCCGAATACCACTGAAATATCATATAGTGTTCGTTTAACAGAACCCTGTCCAAAGCCTTGACATAAGCCTCATATTCTTTCTTGTCTTTGGATTCTATCACCCCTTTAATAAGCTCGTCCACTACCTCGTTTTTGATGCCGATAATGTTCATGCTGCCCTTAACGTCAGCAGCTCTTGAACCCCAATACTCCCTAATCTCGCTGCCGGGCATTTGGCTTATGCGGTAAGATATAATCGCCATATCATAATCAAAATTATCTAACCTATTTTTGAAGATGTTGACCTCCAAGTTTCTAAACACCATCTCGATTCCAATTTTTTTCAGATTCTTTATAAATGGCAACATCACACGAGTAAAGGTTGAGCCATTTGAAGAGTTGCTCAGCACCTCAAGCTTAAGCGCTTCACCGGTTTCTTTGTGGGTCATCTTCCCGTCTATAAAATCATACCCTGCCTCGTTCAGGAGCTTTACCGCTTTTTTCAGATTCTCTCTGGTCTCTTCATGGCTGCCATGTTTAGGGTTGACGTTCACTTCATCAAAAACACTGGCAGGAAGTTCTTTCTTATATTTCTTCAAAATCTGCAACTCGCGGCCTTGCGGTTTTCCGGTTGCTTCCATACCTGTATTGGTAAAGTGGCTGTACAGGCGCTCATACTGATTATAAAAAAGCTTGTCACTTGCCCAGTCAAAATCAAATGCCAGCCCAATAGCTTCGCGAACTCGGCGGTCTTTGAACTTGTCTTTGCGCACATTAAATGCAAAATGCTGCAATATCGCGGCCCTGTTGTGAGCCATGTTTTCTTTAATAACTCTACCTGACTTAACTAAGTCATTATCATATCCTGTCACCCATATCTTTGCGATATATTCCTCCCTCACGTCAATATTCCCTGAGAACAATGCCTGTAGAGTAACGGTTGTATCTTGATAATAATCCATGCGGATTTCATCAAAATTAAAAAAGCCTTTTCGTGATGGCAAATCTTTTGCCCAATAATCAGGCCTGCGCTTAAACACAATATATTTTCCGGCCTCAAACTTATCAATCACATATGCCCCGCTTCCTAAATATGGCTCTAGCTTAGGCTGCGAGAAATCTCTGCCTTCCCAATATTTTTCAGAGAATATCGGAATTTGCGAAATAATAATCGGAAGCTCGCGGTTTTTTGTTCCCTCTTTAAAATAAAACCTAACATGGTGTTTTGACACTCGCTCTGCGCGCTCCACGTCTCCATAATACATTTTATATAAAGGAGAGCCTTTTTGGGTTATCGCCTCAAAGCTAAACACCACATCATCGGCCGTCACAGGCGCCCCATCAGAAAACTTTGCTTGTTCGTTTAATATAAAGCCGATAAATGTTCCATCATTCGCAACCTCAAATTCTTTTGCCAACAACGGATACACAGAGGCAATATCATCAACTGGAGTATATCCCAATGTATCCAAAGTTATAGAAGCAGGCATAGATGGAGCCATTCCTTTAAATATAAATGGATTAAAGTTGTCAAACCCCCCGTAGTTTGGGATAACGATTCTTCCGCCTTTTGGCGCATTAGGGTTCACATATTCAAAATGCTTAAAACTATCAGCATATTTTGCTTCATTGTATATGGAGATTTTTTTAACTCTTTTCGCTCCGGCTGCATTGGCAGAGCCGGCAATTATAACGGCAGCAATCAGAACTAATATAAATTTTATTTTATTTTTTATAGTTGTCTTCATCAGACCAACCAGAGAAAGGATAAGACGTGCTGTCCTCTTTTTTCATTTCTTCCCATTCTTTTTTCAAGCTGTCCAAAGCTCTTTGGGTGTTTGTTTCAAAAGCCTTTTTGGGCTCAAGCACTGGACCTTGGAACTCTTCATCATCTTGGGCTTGTACTATAATGCGTTCTTCGACAATTCGTTCTTCGACCTTTGGCTCATCGTCAAAACTTGGCTCGCCCACGGGGTTGTCGCTAAAGCTTCTTTCTAATACAGCTGAGAACTGGTCATCCTCGTCATATGCGCCCTCAAACCTTGGCTCGTCTTTTCTTCTGAATATGTTGAACTTAGAAACTATAGACGCCCTCTTGTCATCAACTTCTGATGCCTCAGGGTTATATATCCTCTTTGGCCTGAAGTCCTCATCATCTTCTTCCTCGGCGATGGTTTCTCTTATCTTTGCCGAACTGGGAATATCTCTACTTCTTCTAACCTCGTCTGCAATAGGCGCCATAATAGAAAATGTCTTGCCCAACACACCTGTTTCTATAATATTCAAAAACACACGACCTTTATCATGTTTCTCAAGCAAAGTTATAAGGCTTGTGTATCTGGCACAAAATTCCAATATTGTCCCAGCCAACACATTGTTTGATTTTGATTTCTCAAATAATCTTATCGGGAAATTTGGTTGCACACTGTTAACTTCAACAATAACTTTTCCAAAAGCCCACTTGCCGCCGTTCTGAACCTTTTTCCATAACCTGTCAATTTGCTCATTAGACGCAATATTAGAAAGATAAATCACATCAGACAACAGCTCATTAATATCTGCAATAAATAAATCAAAGCGGTTTAGCACAAACCCATCTTTAATTTCTCGCTCAGCCTCGAGCATAATTCTTGCAATTAAATCTGTGTAGTCTTGGTTCTTTTTTACCTGTCTGAAAAGAGACAACAAACTACCATTTACTTTTTGGTTATTTATAAATTGCATTACATAACCAAAAATCAGCCAGATTATAAAGATTGGCAGCACCACCATCAAAATCTGTAAACTTGCCTCTTGAATGGGCAATGAAGAAAAAGACATTCCCCTAAGATTGTCACCTATATTTGCAATGCTGTATATCAGCCATATTATTGTGCCAAAAACAGATATAAAAAAACTAAACGCAATCACTATTACATAACTCCCATAAACTATAGTCTGTTCATAATAATTCATATATTATATTTTTCAATGCTTTGAAGCGTATAATGCACAATTATGCAAAATAAGAGTCGAAAAACAGATAATTATATGCTAAGACTCACCAAGGATTTAATTTTAAAGAGAACTTTAAATGACTAACACACACGTACTGGACTTTGAAAAAAATATTGTAGAGCTGGAAGCTAAAATAGAGGGACTCAAACTTTTAGCCGAAGATGAAGATGTTGATATTTCGAAAGAAGTAAAGCGCCTTCAGATAAAGCTCGACCGACAGGTTAAAAACTCATATGCCAATCTCACACCGTGGCAGAAATCTCAGGTTGCACGTCATCCTGAGCGCCCACATTGTCTTGATTATGTATATGCTTTGATAGAAGATTTCACCCCGCTTTGCGGCGACAGAGTCTTTGCTGATGATGAGGCCATGATTGGTGGCATCGGGCGCTTTAAAGGCATTTCTGTTGTTGTTTTGGGGCAAGAAAAAGGCCATGATCTGGACACCAGATTAAAGCACAATTTCGGCATGGCAAAACCAGAAGGCTATCGTAAAGCGCAAAGGCTTATGGATATGGCAAACAAGTTTAACCTTCCGGTTATTACTTTTGTTGACACATCAGGCGCATTCCCCGGCGTTGAGGCTGAGGAAAGAGGCCAGGCTGAGGCTATTGCTTCTAGCATTGAAAAATGCTTCAATATAAAAACACCTATAGTCTCTGTCGTAATCGGCGAGGGAGGCTCTGGAGGCGCTATAGCGATTGCTGTTGCCAACCGCATTTTAATGCTCGAACATTCTATTTATTCTGTAATTTCTCCTGAGGGTTGTGCTTCGATTCTCTGGCGCTCTGCAGATAAAGTTAAAGAGGCTACTGAGGCGTTAAAGCTAACCGCACAGGATTTAAAATCTTTTGGCGTTATTGATGAGATTATCAACGAGCCTTTAGGCGGCGCTCATCGTGACCCACAGGTCGCAATCCAAAGCGTTGGCGATGCGATTCTCCGCCACTTAAAAGAGCTTCTGTCAAAAAGCGGTGGAGACCTTAAAAAAGAACGCACCGAAAAATTCTTTGCAATGGGAAGAAACCTTGGAGTTTAACTTTTCAGACATAAATATTGAAATAGTTCTGCTTGCCCTTGTAGGCATAATCCTTCTTTTAAACATTATCTTTTTCTTTTTCAGAAAAAAAGACAATCATTTGGAGGAGTTATCCGATTCTTTGTTCAGGGGGCAGGCAGAACTGTTCGGTCGTTTGTCTCAAATTTCTGAAAGCAATTTATCCCAGCAAACCAAACTGGCAGACGCCATTGCCGAGCAAAAACTTGCTGTCCAAAAAATCATGGATGAAAAGCTTCTTGCCGTTACCAAAAGCGTTGGCGAAGGACTACAGCAAACAACTGCCAAAACCACCGAGACCTTGACAGATCTTCGTGAGAGACTGGCTAAAATAGATGTTGCCCAGCAAAAAATCTCTAATCTTTCCGAGCAGGTTGTTTCTTTGCAAGAGGTCCTGTCTAATAAGCAGGCCCGCGGAGCTTTTGGCGAGATTCAGCTTAATGATATTGTCACCGCAGCTTTGCCTCCTAATGCTTATGAGTTTCAGGTCGTTCTTGAAAACCAAAAAAGAGCCGACTGCCTGATAAAACTTCCCAATCCTCCGGGCTCTATTGTCATTGATAGCAAGTTCCCGCTTGAGAGTTTCCACGCTTTGCGCAATGCCCAATCTGACCGCGAGAAAGTAGAGGCTGAAAGATTTTTTAAGGCAAGCGTTGTTAAGCATGTTAAAGACATTTCTGAAAAATATATCGTCATGGGTCAAACCGCCGATTCCGCTCTCATGTTTTTGCCCTCAGAAACCATATATGCAGAGCTATACTCAAACTTTACAGATGTTGTAGAAACATCTTACCGTTCTAAGGTTTGGATAGTTTCTCCTACAACTTTGATGGCAACCCTAAACACTGTCAGGGCGATTCTTAAAGACGCTAAAATGCAAGAACAGGCAAGTGTCATCCAAAAAGAAGTAGGGCTATTGATAGATGACATCACCCGCCTTGATAAAAGAATAGAAAACCTGTCTCGTCATTTTGACCAAGCAGGGCAAGATATTTCTGAAATTAAAGTATCTTCTGATAAAATATCCAAACGCATTACTAAAATAGAAAACGTTCAACTTGGCGACAAAGAGCTTACCGCAACTATTGAACATAAGTTGCACAACGATGTTGATTAATAAATATAATTGGGCTAAGTTATCAAACAAAATAAATGAATAAATAAGAGGAAAATAAAGTGACCAAATCAGAATTAATTACAAAAATAGCCGAGAAAAACCCACACCTTATGTTAAAAGACGTAGAAAAAATCGTCGACGTCTTTTTTAACAAAATCATCTCTACATTGGCTAAAGGTGACCGTATAGAATTTAGAGGATTCGGCTCTTTCTATACTACTGTTCGTGACCCAAGAACAGCCAAGAACCCCCGCACAGGCGAGAAGGTTTTGGTCGGAGAGAGAAAAATTCCTCACTTTAAAACCGGCAAACAGCTTCACGAGAAGCTTAACCCGCAATAAAGTTTTTCATTAAAGTCAGGAGGGCTGTAAATGAATTTAATAAGAATGGTTGTTCTCATTTTTGTTTTGTTGGTACTGTTAGTCTTTTGTTTTAACAACAATGACTTGGTAACACTTAATTTGTGGCCGTTTTTTGGCGAAGATGATGTTGTAGAGGTTACTCTTAGTGTAGTAATCTTTTTCCTGAGCGCTTTTAGCTTTATCTTTGGAATGTTTTTTGTTTGGGTCTCATATGCTCCCGCGCTTCGCAGCCAAAAATATCAGAACAAAAAGCTTATCAAAGCCAACTCTAAAATGGCCGCTCAAGTTGTGGACTTGAAAGAAGACTTAAACACCCTCAAAGGCGATGGAGAAGAACCTAAAAAACCTTTTGGAGGCCTGTTTAAGAAAAATAAAAAGACAGCAGAAAAAACTGTAGAAGAATAGGGATTAACATTAATGAACTGGTTAACTGATTTCGTAAGACCGAAAGTAAAAAAAGCAACACCTAAAGATATCGCGGACAATCTTTGGGTAAAATGCCCCAATTGTGGGCAAATGCTTTTTTCTAAAGAGCTTAAAAAGAGTATATATGTATGTACCAATTGTGATCATCACTTGCGTTTGTACATTGATAAAAGATTAAAGCTTCTTTTTGATAACGGAGAATAAAACGAGGTCTCTGTTCCTTCTGTAGCAGAAGACCCTCTTAAATTCAAAGATTCTAAAAAATACACTGACAGATTAAAAACTTATCGCAAGGCAACCGGCAATGATGATGCTATCAAAGTTGCGCAAGGCACAATAGGAGAGATTCCATGTGTTGTTGCTGCGATGGACTTCTCTTTCATGGGTGGTTCAAT
>JAISFX010000082.1 GCA_031263385.1 Lactobacillus sp. | reverse complement strand
TCCTTATCAAAATACCGATACGCGTCTGAAACCTTGGATGACGGCTTTGCCTTAAGCAAATCAAGCCCTTTGGGCTTTTCAGCCACATCGTCTTTAATAAAGTTTACCTTTTCTATCTTATCTTCATCCTTAAAGCGCAAAACATAATCTATTGGCGTGTCAAACAACTTCTTCGCATCCAAATCCATCTCCGGATAAACCAGCTTCAACAAGTTAATAGATGCTGTACCGCAATTGTGCGCAATAAAAGAATAATGCATCTTTTGCTGCTTCAACTCCCACAAATGCTTATGCAGAAAACCCCTTTGCTCCTCGCTCAGAAGAAGCTTAATCTCCCACACGATCCTACCGTCATTAATCAAATAATCATCACGTTTTTTATAATAAGGAGACAACGCATAAACCCCATCAATACTGTCAAACAATGCTCTATAATAAAACTCAGCCGACTCATAATCAACTTCCGTTGCAAAAAAGCTAAAAGCATGCCTCCTCACAACCCCCTCAGAATCCCCCATGAAGCTCAGAAACAAATGCCCCATTGCCGTAGCCGATGTCTGATTGTTCTCTGCCGCAAACACCAAATACACCTCATCCATAGGGGCCAAAACCTTAAATTCTTCAAACTTTTTGCATTCGGTCTTAACAAAATCTGCCCTCTTATATGGCATATTTTTCAAAATAAAATCCATCCTAGCCGGAAACCTGCATACCGCATGCTCATCTCCCTGTGCATCAGGGTCCTTAAATGCTTCAATAGTTGCTTCCAGCTCTTTTTTGGGGTCCTTATAACCCACATCTGATAAGAAAAACGCCTCTTTTTTATCTACAAGGCTGCGCCCCTTTTGATAATGGAGCAAGTCGAGCCATTGCTGGCTATTTGCCGGCTCATCATAAAAAAGAGCCTCACCGGCCCTAGCCTCATGAAGCTCTGCAAAAAAGCAAATAACTGCAAATAAAGCTCTACAGATTACCCTCTTATTTAACGCCGTCATATTCCCAGTTCTTCTCAGATTTTTCACCTGATGACGCATCTGTAGTCGACGTTGAGGCATCTACAGTTGTACCAACACCCTTAGATGTAGCATCAACCAATCGTCCTGTAGTACTAACCCCCTCAGATGTCATGCATGAAGAAAGCATAAATGCACCAAACAGCGCTGTCAAAATAACTCTCATGGTCCGCTCCTGTTTTAGATAAAAACTTCACTGATGATACAACCTTTTAGTTAATTAAACGTTATACATCATCCGTTTCCACCATTTCCACCATTTCCACCCTTTCCCAAACCGCTATTAAGTATATCCAAAGACTCAATAGGCTTAAAGCAGTCCAAAGCCAAATGCTTAACCTCATTAGGAAGCTTAGGGGCAGCGATTGTCACTGTTGAAGATATAAATAACGTATCATCAGGGATCAAATCCACCCATTTACCGTCCTTTTTGACCTGTGGCTTTTCAAAATACAGTTCCTTCACCTTCTTAGAATCCCCCTTCCTCACAAATTCACCTTTTTCCTTAGTCAAATATGGAGAAACAACATCATTAGCTGTAATATCAAAGAAATGCCTCAGGTCATGCTTGTCATCTTCCCAACCATTCCATGTCCTTGTAACGGCAAGGTTGGGCTGATTATTAAGCTCATTTGGGTCTGATGAAAACACCGCATATCTTCTAGGAACCCCGTGGTGAATGTTGCTTTCATGCCAAGCACCATATTTAAGAAGATCATCTTTAATCTTATCCGGTTTAGGAGCATTATCATAAATATCCTTATAAACAGCTTTGGCAACACCTTCATTATTTTTCTTAAATGCATCCCAAGCATACTGTTTTTGCAACTTTAGTACATCCACTGAAGAGAAATCTGTTTTATCAAAAAAAACTTCCATATATTTTCTAAAAAGCATTATATCGTCATTTTTAACGCCACCTTCACCGATAGCACACATAAGCCCCAGTGTCATATACCTTCTTTGATAAGGCGCAAGCTCCTTAGCCTCTCCCAACAAGGTATTATCCTTACCTGTCACTACTTTGTCTTTTTGGGTTTCTGCATCTCTTAAAACCATTCTTGAAATTTCAAGCGTTGTTTTACCCTCAAACTCAGCCGGTTTTTTCTTATCAGACACATTTATCTTACCAATATCAATCCTATAGCCATGTTCTTCCAAAAGACTATTCATTTCCCGAACAGAATCCAACCCCGGGTTTTTAAGCCCATACAACTCTTTTTCTCTGATTGTTATAAGCTCTTTTAATGGCTTTGACATTGCCTTATAGAACAACGAATCCTTATCATAACCACCATTAACCATTCTCTTAACACGGTCATAATATCTGGCTTCTTCCACATAATCCCAAATCTTTTTCTCATTTTTTAAAGCTTTAACAGCGGCCTTCTTCATTTCATTTAAATTAGCACATCCTGAAAGAATATCACTAACTTCCAAGCTTCTTGTGTCTCGATACGCCATAGCCGCAAGAATATCTATTCCTGACAAATTCTTCAGATGCCACTCAATCTTCTTGCCAAGCTCTTTTTCTAATATTCTTACTCTTTTATTCTCTTTATCAATATTTTCCTGAAGATTTGCCTTTTCAGCATTAATACTCTCTCTGTCTGCTCTTTTATCGGCAGCCTTGGTCTTTTTCTCATATTGCTTGGCAATAGCATTGTTTATACGCTCAACGCCTTCTTCGCTATCTAGCGGAGCCAATCTATCCAGCCCCATAAGACTGTCTGTAGAAGTGTTTTTAATCATATACTTAACGGTCACCATATCAGACCTAAGCACAACCTGCATCAATTTAGCATTTCTGTCTCTCTTTTGAACCCTTTCAATAAGCTTTTTGACAATCGCATCAGCTTCTTTGTCACTCCCACCGGAAGCACCAACCTCTCTGGTCTTTTTAGCCAGTTCAAACTCGT
>JAISFX010000044.1 GCA_031263385.1 Lactobacillus sp. | reverse complement strand
GAGAAGCTTTGAAGTTGGCTGCGAACCATTTTAGAAAGCAAGTGGCTTCTAAGACTGATTTGAGGTATGTGCCTTCAATCTTTTTTAGAATCGATGAAACTTATGCGGAAGTTGCCAAGATAGAGGCATTGCTTCGAGACCCTAAGGTTCAGGAAGATTTGAATAAGCCTGACGAAGAGGAAGAAGAGTAAATTAATGAGGCGAGAACTTTTGATTCTCGCCTTTGTTTTTAATCATCCAAGACGTAAACAATTATGCGTCTTTTTTTGTTTGAAACGACTTGCTCAGTAAGTGTTTCTAAGGCAGCGGGTTTGAGGTTGCCGTGTAATGATGTGTTGTGCAACATGAACCTCAGGTTGTCAATACTGTTCATGTTTCCAGATACGATAACCAAACCGATTTCCTTGTCTATTAGGATGATGTCATTTATTTCTACGCCCATCAATATGGCGAACTTTTGCAGTTGCTCTGCAGTTAATTCGGTGGGGGCGCTGTGGCGTACTGCGGTGCTTTTGGAGCTGTTGCAGCTGATAAACAATGCGGCTATGGCAATGGTTATCAATATTAATAAAAATCTTCTCATAATATGAATTAATTAGGTGTTTTATGAGTTGAGTTTAAGATATTTTGAGGCAAATGTCCAGAAAAGGAAAAAAGCGGTAATAAAATGTCATAAATATTGAATTTTGGCTGTTGACTTTTGTTTTCAAAAATATGATGATGTGCCATGTTTAATAGAGATTAATGAATTATTTTTTAAATCAAAAGTTAATGATTATGAATGCAGCAGAACATTTGCCAGGCGTAACTCATCACATCAACCAAGATGTTGCACAGTTTGAAGGAACAGAAAGAGACCTCGATGGGGAATCTCGAGTTGTAGAAGGATTGAAATTTCCTCCAGTGGAGAAACCTAAACCGGTAGTAAATACGAAGGATTATCCTATGGACGACAACCCCGGACGAGGCTCAGGAACTACGTATTTAAAGCCGAAAGAGCCTTATATGGCGGAAGGCGTATTGGTGGAACAGGATGAAGTGGATGATTGAAAAACAAGAGGGGCGGTCCAAAAGACTAACCCTCTTAAAAATTTTAAAAAAATGAATGCATTATTTGGAATGGGACTTAGTATGGGCGATTTGTCTATATCAGGGAGACCCGCCCCGAAAAGGGAGAAAAAAGATGTTAAAGAAGGTGATAAAAAAGACAAGAAGCCTTCTGAGGACAGCAAAAAATGATTGTGTAATTATTTAGACTAATGGAAGAGAGCTGACACGAAACGTGTTAAGCTCTTTTTTTTATTGTTTTAAGGGGGGATTTGGTTTAAGTTGCGGTTATGAGCAAGCGCGTAAAAGGAAATAATGTTAACGGCTGGATGATTATTGATAAGCCGAGGGGAATGGGTTCAACTGATGTTGTTACCCATACTAGGCGCTGGTGTAATGCCAATAAAAATGGGCATGCAGGGACGTTGGACCCTTTTGCGACAGGAGTTTTGCCGATTGCATTTGGGGAGGCAACAAAGCTTTTGCCTTTGGTGACTGACGGGCAAAAGGAATATGAATTTTTGTTGCAGCTGGGGTATGAGAGCAGTACGGATGACAGCGATGGAGATATAAAAAAATCCCCAGAAATGCCGCTTGTTACAAATGAAGATATGCTCAATGTGTTGCCAGAATTTGTTGGCAAGATAACGCAAATCCCGCCCATATATTCGGCAATAAAAATTGATGGTAAGAGGGCTTATGACCTAGCCAGGCAAGGTGTTGAAGTTGAGATGAAGCCTCGCGAAATAGAGATTTATGATTTAGAGCTGAAAGAGGCAATGCCTGATAACCAATTTAGGATTAAGGTTAAATGCTCTAAAGGAACTTATGTGCGTACTTTGGGAAAAGATATTGCCATAAAGCTTGGAACAGTCGGATATCTTAAAGAGCTGAGAAGGACTGAGAGCGGGGTGTTTGGGCTCGGAGATGCAATAAAGCTTGAAGTTATAGAAAAATTGGTGTATAGAGAGGATGAAACTAATGAAGTTTTGCTTCCTGTTCAAGCATGTCTGCGCGACATCGCGGTCATTGCCTTAGGGGAAGCTGATGCCGCTAAACTCAAACAAGGGCAAGCGGTTTCGCCAAAAAACTACAATGTAGAATCAGGTGAAGCGGTTGCTGTTTGTGATGATAAATTAGTGGCGATTGTTCGAATCGACGAGCGAAGGATTGCTCCGGTTCGAGTATTCAACATGTAACAACTTATGAAGGAAAAATTGATGTCGATTACAAATGAAAAAAAACAAGAGTTGATTAAGTCATACGGCTTGAAAGAGGGAGACACTGGTTCTCCTGAGGTTCAGGTTGCTATCTTAACAACAAGGATTAATAATCTTATTGGGCACTTTAATGCGCACCATAAAGATAAGCACTCTCGTGTTGGTTTGATGAAGATGGTGGGACGTCGTCGTCACCTTCTTGATTATTTAAAAGCCAAAGACGAAAAGAGATATCAGGAAATCATTAAGAAACTTGATATTCGTAAATAAGAGTTTTGCAAAAGGGGTTTTCTACTCTGTAGTAGCAAGCCCCTTTGTTAAAACAAGATGATTAATAATTGTGACTTTTTTGTAGTGCTGGATTTATTTGAAGGGCTGGGTTATCAGGTCTTGAAACAAGTTCAGGATGACAGAATGGTCACCAAAGAAAGGTAAAAAAATTATGATAGATTTTAAAGTATCTAAAAAAGAAATAGAATGGGGCGGACGTAAGCTCGTTATCGAAACAGGTAAAGTAGCTCGTCAGGCAACAGGTTCAATTATCGTTACTTATGGTGAGACAGTTGTGCATGCAACAGCTGTGGCTGCTAAGGAAGCTAAAGAAGGTCAAGACTTCTTTCCATTAACAGTTAACTATATTGAAAAGTATTATGCTACAGGAAAAATTCCCGGCGGCTTCAAAAAGAGAGAAGGTCAGCCTTCTGAGAAAGAAGTTTTGATTTCTCGTCTTATTGACAGACCTATTCGCCCACTTTTCCCTGATGCGTTCAAAAATGAAGTGCAGGTTATCTGCCAAGTTTTAAGCCATGACCAAGAAAATGATTCTGATATTCCGGCAATGATTGCAGCTTCTGCAGCATTGGCGATTTCAGGTGTTCCATTCATGGGGCCTATTGCAAGTGCAAAAATCGGCTACAAAGAAGGTCAGTATATCTTGAACCCTACAATGCAGCAAGTAGTTGAGTCTGATTTGGAATTGGTTGTTGCCGGTACTAAAGAAGGCGTGTTGATGGTTGAGTCAGAAGCTCAGGAATTAACAGAGGAGATTATGCTTGGTGCGGTTATGTTTGGTTTTGAAAGCTTCCAGCCAATTATTGACTTGATTCAAGAGTTGAAAAATGAAGCAGGAAAAGAAAACTGGGTAGCTCCTGATTTTCCGGAAGAATATTATGTTCTTCAGGGTAAGCTTTCTAAAGAATTTGGCTCTAAGTTTGAGACTGCTTTCAATGAAGTTGATAAGTCTAAGAGAGTTGCTTTGCTTGGTGAAGCTGTTGACGCTGCTAAGGCTTCTATTGACCCAGAGAACGAGCTTGAGGTTCGTTATGTGGGCGATGTTATTAAGTCTATTGAAGCAAAAATCTTGCGTGAAAAAGTTCTTACTACAGGTAAGAGAATCGATGGGCGTGACACTAAGACAGTTCGTCCGATTGAATGTGAAGTTGATGTATTGCCATGTGCGCATGGTTCTGCATTGTTTACTCGCGGTGAGACTCAGGCATTGGTTGTTACCACTTTGGGTACAGGCGAAGACATGCAAATGATTGATGGTTTGATGGAAACTTATAAAGAAGATTTCTTGTTGAACTATAACTTCCCTCCATTCTCTGTTGGAGAGTGCGGAAGAATCGGAAGCCCGGGACGTCGTGAAATCGGTCACGGAAAATTGGCATGGAGAGCTATTCGCCCAATGCTTCCTAAAAACAAAGATACATTCCCTTACACAATTCGTGTTGTGTCTGAGATTATGGAATCTAACGGTTCTTCTTCAATGGCTACAGTTTGCGGTTCTACAATGTCATTGCAGGCAGCTGGTGTGCCTTTAGCGAAGCCTGTTGCAGGTATTGCAATGGGATTGATTAAAGAAGAAGGTCGTGTGGCTGTTCTTACAGATATCCTTGGTGATGAAGACCACCTTGGCGATATGGACTTTAAAGTGGCTGGTACTAAAGAAGGTATTACCGCTTTACAGATGGATATCAAAATCACATCTATTACTCCTGAGATTATGAAGACTGCTTTAGAGCAGGCTCACGAAGGGCGTATTCATATTCTAGGTGAGATGGCTAAGGCGATTTCAGAATCTCGTCCTAACGTGTCTCCTAAGGCTCCACGTATTGTTACAATCAAGATTCCAGTTGATAAAATTCGTGAAGTTATTGGTACAGGCGGTAAGGTTATTAGAGAAATCGTTGAGAAAACCAAGACTAAGATTGATATCACTGATGACGGTATTATCAAAATTGCTTCTATTAAAGAAGAAGATGGTAATGCTGCGTTAGAGTGGATTATGGGTATTGTGGCTGAGCCTGAAGAAGGAAAAATTTATCATGGCGTGATTACCAAAATTATGGATTTTGGTGCGTTTGTTAAATTCTTGGGTTCTACCGAAGGTTTGGTTCATATTTCTGAAGTTAAGAATGAAAGAATCGCTTCTGTTTCTGATTTCTACAAAGAAGGTGACCAGATTTGGGTTAAGTTTATTGGTACTGATAACCGTGGCAAGATGAAGCTTTCTGCTAAGCGTGTTAACCAAGAAACCGGTGAAGATTTAGAAGCATAATCTTCTAATTTCTGTTTATTATAAAAAGAGCGGGTATTATGCCTGCTCTTTTTTGTTTAAAAGTGAAATAGCTATATTCAGGGGGAGAATTAGGTTAAAGTTTTGTTATATTTCAGGGAATCGGCGAGGGGGTAAAAAATGCTTGAAATTTAGGGGAAAAGGTTGTATGACTCTGCTTACTTAGGCAGGACACCCCTGGAGGCCTGTTTAAGATGATTAATAAATATAAAGGAATTTTGAAATGGCAGATATAGTTTTTAATGCTGAAGTTCGCGAAAATGCAGGTAAGGGGGCAGCTCGCGCAGTTCGTCGTGAAGGCCGCGTTCCTGCGGTTGTTTATGGTGGAAAGAAAGAACCTCTTATGATTTCTCTTCATCCAGTAGAGCTTGGAAAAGCTTTGGATTTGGTCGGCTTTTATGATGCTGATATTGAGATTAGTGTTGATGGCAAAAAGCACAAGGTAGTGGCACAAGATGTACAGTTCCACCCTGTGACAGACATGCCTATACACGTAGATTTCTTGAGAAAATAGTTTCTAAGGTTTTCTAGTACAAAGATTATGGGGAGAAGAAAAATTAAGGTAGTTTGTCTACGCTAAAATTTTTCTTCCCCCTTATTTTTGTTATTAGGGGCTTTAAAACTATTTTTTGGTTTGTATAATCTAAATAAAATAAATTATGAGGTGTAGATATGTTTTTGATTGTCGGGCTTGGTAATCCGGGAGCTGAATATGTTGGTACTCGCCACAATGTGGGGTTTATGGCTGTTGACGAAATTGCCAGACGCTACAGCTTTTCGGCGTTTAAGTCTAAGTTCGACGGTTTAATCAGCGAAGGCAAAATTGCCGGTCAGAAAATCTTGCTTCTAAAGCCTCAGACTTTAATGAACCTTTCGGGTAATTCTGTTGTTAAGGCAGCAAATTATTATTAAATTTTTCCTGCAAACAAAAGAGTTATGCATGTTGTTATAGATGTAAGGTTGGAG
>JAISFX010000066.1 GCA_031263385.1 Lactobacillus sp. | reverse complement strand
GTCAAAAGGTTTAGACCAATACTTACCGAAGGTGATGCGTCAAACTCGGCATCAATACCGTAGTTTTCTTTACCAACTTCTACTCGGGAAACGTCTTCAAGATATACGAGACCGCCTTGCTCAGCTGTGCGCACGATAATCTTTTTAAAGTCATCAAGCTCATTAACACGGCCTTTGGTTTGGAGTGTGTAAACCAGCTCTTGAGAGCCGTCGCCAGGAGATGCACCCAGCTTACCAATAGATGGTTGGTAGTTCTGACTTTGGATAGCAGAAATAACTTGTGATGCGGGCAGGTTTAATGCTGCAATTTTGTCGGCATCAAGCCATACGCGCATACTTAATTTTGAGGCATAAATGTTAACCTCACCAACGCCGTTAACACGGGTTAAGTTGTTTTTTAAGTTGTTTTGTACGTAGTCACTTAAGAACAAGACATCGTGTGTTTGGTTGGGAGATGATACGTTTAAGAAGCCCAAGATATCAGACGAGCGTCTTTTAACTTGGATACCTTGGCGCTGAACTTCTTCAGGCAATTTAGACATAGCTTGCTGTAAACGGTTTTGAACCTTAACCTGAGCCATATCAGAATCGGTACCAACATTAAAGGTAACGGTAAGAGAATAGTTTCCGGAGTTGTCAGAAGAAGAGTTCATATAAATCATGTCTTCAACACCGTTAACTTCTTCCTCAATAGGAATACCTACGGAGTTAGCCACAACCTCAGCACTTGCACCGGGGTATGTTGCTGTGATGAAGATTTCAGGAGGGGTTATCTGCGGATATAGAGAAATAGGGAGCGAGAATACGGCGATTGCTCCGGCAAAAGTCATAACGATGGCGATAACCATCGCAAAACGAGGTCTCTCAATAAAGATTTTTGAAAACATATTATTCTTCCCCTGTCATATCTGGAGCTGTTATTTCTTCATTGGTTATGATTATTTCTTCATCTATTGCAGGGAGGTTTTCTGACTTCTTAGCAACATCTTTGGTCAGCTTTTTGGTTGCTTCGGATATGTCTTTTTTGGGGTTGTTATTTACAACCTCTGCCTTTGCAGTAGAGATAATGTCTGCCTTAACTTTTTGACCGTCAGCAATCTTCTGCTGGCCCTTGATTACTACATAATCAAGGCTGGTTAAGCCCTCTGTAACTATTTGGCGTTTGTCATAAACCTCGCCAAGGGTTACTCTTTTTTGCTCTGCAACACCTTCGCTGTTTACAACATATACATAAGTGCCGACTTCATCCTGAGCCAGAGCCGCCTGTGGGATTAAGAGAACGTTAGCAGGGTCTCCTGCACCAATAAGAACGTTTACATAGTTGCCAGGGATTAAAAACTGGCCTTTGTTCTCATATTCTATATAAGAAGCAATAGTTGCTGTAGAGGTGTTTGCTTCGTTGTTTGTGAAGTGAGAGTTTCCATTGTTATCAATAATGTCTCCGTTAGGCAAAATGATTCTGCTTCTGAGCTTTTTTTCTTTATGGTCAAAGTTTTTTCTGGCATCAAGGAAGTCTTTATCTGTCATAGAGAACACAACACGAATCGGGTCAACCTGAACGATACGAGCCAAGACCTGAGTTGAAGAGTTTACATAGTTACCATCAGTAACAAGAGCCTTACCAATATAGCCTGATATTGGGGCTTTAATTACGGTATAATTAAGGTCGATTTTTGCAAGGTCTAAGTTAGCTTTGGCTTGTTTAACAGAGGCCTCAGCCTGCAAAAGGTCGCTCTTAGCAGTATCCAGCTTTTGTTCAGAGGCGTATTTTTGCTTGTTTAATGAGAGCTGTCTTTTATACTCTTTATCAACCTGATAAAGATGAGCCTGAGCCTTTTTGAGCTCTGCTGTTCTGAGTTCTACGGTAGCTTGGTATCTTTCCTGCTCGATTACGAAAAGGATGTCTCCTTCATTAACAAAACCACCTTCTTGAAAGAGTACTTTTTCTACATAACCGGTAATTTGAGGGCGCAAGTCAACAGACCTAATAGCCTCAACAATACCGATGTGGCTTTTTGAAGGCAGTATTTCTTGCTCATCAACTTTTTGTATTAAAACGTGAGGCTCGCCCTGTGCGCCAGCCATCATAGCCATCATGTTGGGGGTGAAACGTCCTTTTAACCACCAACCAATAGATACCAAAATAACGATGATTACGATTTTTTTGGTGATTTCTCTTTTTTGTATTCTTACCATATTCATTTTTTTATGACCTTTTTGTTTTAATTGAGTTGATTATTAAATCAAAACTGTATCCTACCATTTCGGAAAAGTTTTTATTGCCTTCTCTATCCTTTATTTCATTATGGAGAAGCCCATCCCAAAGGCTATTTATAATAACAGAAATTTTATTAATATCTATGTCTTTTGAGATTTCTCCACTCTTTTGTGATGCTTTTAGAGCATTTATAATTTGTCTTTCAGAATAATCGCAGATGTATTGAATCGTTTCTTTTACTCTGCTGTAGAATGTTTCTGACCACTCCATTTGAAACATTATAAAAAATAAAAATTTGCGGTATATGTTGTTCTCTTCAATAAATTTTGCATGGTATGTAAGACTTTTTCTTAGGTCTCCAATGGTTAAGATATGAGGGACCTCCTTAGCAACCGCCTCATTAACCCTGTCGAAAGCCTCGGTAATTATTGAGGTAATGATTTCGGGCTTATTGTTAAAATGCCAATAAACTGCGCCTTTGGTGAGGCCGATGCGTTTTGCAATTTCATCAAAAGTGGTTTTGGAATAGCCTAAATCGCAGAAAGTGTCCAGGGCACTTCCCATGATTGACAATCTCGTCTGTTCGGCTTCTTCTTTAGTTTTTCGTGCCATTATAGTCTCTTAATTTAAATATACATACCGGTAGGTATATAAAATTATTTTAGCAATTATGCAAGTAAAAAGTTTAAAAAAGTGTTACTTTGTTCAAAACAATTCGCCTTGGTAACTGTTATCAAGAGAATCAAATGCTTCTTTAACAATAGGGATTGATATGGCCCTTTTTAGGGATAGAGAAATGTTGTCAATTTCAACAACAAGCTTAAGCGCATAAGAGAAAGAACGCTGCATGTTTTTGACTATATAGCCCATGACCTCGGGAGAAATCATGATTTGGCGGTCTGTAAAAAGTTTTACAACTAATGCTGAAAGAAGCTCATCATCAGGTTCTTTTATCTCTATGGCAGGTACAGCATTAAGACGAGAGCGTAAGTCCGGCAAGGTTATATTAAGTCTAGCAGGGGCTTGGTGAGAGGTAAACAAGACGAATCCGCCTTCATTGCGGTAAAGGTTGTAGAGGTGGAACATTGCTTCTTGGTCTATGTTGTCATCCAAGTTTTCGACAATCAGGCAGTTGTGCTCTTGAAACAATTTATGAGGAGTTTCGAGAGTTATATCTTTGGCCTGAATGACCGGAATGCGGTATGGGTAGTTGGTTATGGTTGAAATATGATTGGAGAAAACATTAGCAAGATGGGTTTTGCCGCAGCCGGCGTTGCCATAGATGCATATGGCAAAAAAAGGCCAATTGGGCCAGTTGTCAAGGATGCTTACAGCTTCTATGTTGCATTTGGCTACCATAAAGTCTTCTCGTCCGAGACACGGAATGTGAGAAAAATTTATAGCAAGCTGTTGTTCTTTTTTCATATTTTTATTCTTGTTATTTAGATATCTTAGTTTCTATCAGATAAAACATCAAAAACCTTTTTAGTCAAGTCCCCTAAACTAAAAGGTTTGGCCATGAACTCAAAATTGTCGGTGCTTCTGAGCTCTTTTCGGGCGATTTCTTCAGAGTAGCCGGAGGCTAATATAATTTTGATGTCATTAATTTTATCTTTTACGATTTTTGCAAGGTCTGTTCCGCTCATACCGGGCATTACCATGTCGGTTATAAGCAGGTTAAAGTTGAGGTCTTTTTCTAATTGTTCAAGAGCATTTTCGGCAGAGTTACACTCGATAACCTCATAGCCTTTTTTCTTTAATGCTCTTACAGCAAAACTGCGGACCGAATCCTCATCTTCAACGAATAAAATGCGGATGCCTTTGGTGTTTTCCATGCCACTGCGGTCAATGGATGAAACATTAAGGCCAAAGATTGGCTTTTGGCTCATGTTTACTGCCGGCGAGGAGGTCTTTTGAGAAGTTATGACAGGAGAGCCGTCTTTTTGTTTGATTACCTCTTTAGGGGCAGCAGGGATGTTTATTATCTCTTCGGTGTTTTTCTCGAATCGGGGTAGATAGATGGAGAAGGTTGTGCCTTTATTGATTTCGCTTTCAACTTTGATGAAGCCTTCTGTTTGCCTAACAATACCATAGACCATGGAAAGGCCTAAACCTGTTCCTGAGCCCACAACGTTTTGTTTGGTAGAGAAAAATGGCTCAAAAATGCGGGTGAGGTTTTCTTTTGATATGCCACAGCCGTTGTCTTTGACATCTATCACTACAAATTCTCCGGGCTTAATCATATCCTCACCGAATCGGTATGGTTCTTTTAAGCCTTCAATGCGGGTGGCAATGCTCAGTATGCCGCCAGTGCCCATGGCGTCTTTAGCATTAACTGCGAGGTTAATAATTACCTGAGAGAATTGGACAGGGTCAACCTTGATGAAGCCTAAATCGTTACCATGGTAAAACTCGAGCTTTATTTGGTCGCCAAGAATACGTTTGAGCATGTGGCTTAGTTCAACAAAGTTTTCAGTAACATCAATCAGTTTTGGTTTTAGAGGTTGTTTGCGTGAGAATGCCAAAAGCTGACGGACTAATCCGGCGGCACGGTTGGCGTTTTGTTTTATCTGTATTAAATCTGCAAAAGAAGGGTCACCAACGCCATGGCGCTGTAACAATAAATCGCAGAAACCAATCATGGCAGTAAGCAAGTTATTAAAGTCGTGTGCGACACCGCCGGCTAATTGTCCCATGGCTTGCATTTTCTGAGCCTGAGCGAACTGAAGCTCTAGGTTTCTTCTTTGTGTGGCGTCTATCATATATATAACAGCGCCTTCGCTTTCGGTGCTGGTGAGGGTTCTGAGTTTGCGCATTGGGCTCAGATAAACCATTGCGGTTTTGCCATTTTTGAGCTGTATCTCTAAGGATTTGTCAGAGGCTTTTTTGCCGAAGGTTTTTATGAATTCTTTTTTGAACTTTTCTGCATCATCTTCAGATATTTCGTCAAAGATATTGCCGTTTTTAGAGATGTTGAAAATGTTTTGGGCAGAGAAGTTGATGTCTTCAATAAGGCCCATGCGGCTGACAAACAGAATACTTACAGGTGCAAAATTAAACAGCCAACTTAACTGGTCTAAGGAGAGGTTGAGCTCTTGAATAATCTCTTCATTGCCGGGGATGCCGGTGATTATGGCGCCGCGGGTTTTGATGTTTTGGTCATAGCGGAAGTTTTCGTTAACAGCAAAACATTCTTTAATGTTATCGTCCGTAGAATCAAAGAAAATTCGGCCTTGCCATTTTTCGGTTCTTTCAGGTTGAGGAGAATCTTTGGCAAGGAGTTCTATGAAGTTTTTGCGAAGTAAGTCTTCGCGGTTTTGTCCGGTGATTGCTGCAAAGCTATGGTTTACATATTCTATGTTATAGTCTTTATCAAATATGTATAAGCCTATGGGGAAGTTGTCGATAAAGTCATGGATGGACTTTCTTTCTTCTTCAAGAATTTGGTTGATGTTTCTTTCGGCTGTTACGTTAACAACATTCCAATACAAATATGTGTCTTTGGCAATTTTCTTTATGGAGAATGGGCCTTCAAAGATGTCAGTCTTTTTTAGGTATATTGGGGTTACGGATACTTCAAAATGCTCTTCAATATCGGTTATTTGCAAAGAAATGCTTACGGTTTCTTCTTTTAGAGATTCAACAGCCATCTCAAGCCTTTGAATGGCTTGTTTGTTGTTGCGGTCATCAGATAAGTTTTTGTTGAGGTAAGAAAGGATGTTTTCATTCTTGAAGAAATCTTTGGCCATTGAGTTTTGGAGTATGGGGTTTTGCTCAGAGTTATCTATTCTGGTGATGTGTTTTGAGTCTTTAATAATCTCGTTAGCAAAGCCGCCGTAACTGATGGCTTCTTCGGCAGCGGATATGGTGTGAATGGTCGTATATAAGGCGCATATGCTGAAAACCAATATGGCGATTGTGGTGTACATAAAGTTATCAGGAAAGGTTAGGAACGCAATGATAGATATGGTTAAGGCCACAACAACATAGGCCAATAAAATAAGCCTTTTTTGCAACAGTTTGTCTGGTCTGTTGTTATTGTTTAAGCTGCATAACATATCCAATTACCTCGGCTACGGCTTTAAAGTGTTCTTCCGGTATAGTTTGTTCAATCTCAACAGATGCAAAGAGCGCTCTAGCGAGAGGTGGGTTTTCGACGATAGGAATGTCGTTTTCTTCTGCGACTTCTCTAATCCTTAGAGCAAGGTGGTCGAGACCTTTGGCAACAACCATAGGAGCACTCATACTATCCATTTTATATTCTAATGCAATAGCATAGTGAGTTGGGTTGACGATAATTACATCGGCCTTTGGTACGTTGTCCATCATTCTC
>JAISFX010000030.1 GCA_031263385.1 Lactobacillus sp. | reverse complement strand
GGCAGGAGTTGAGTAGCCTTTTTGCTCAAACTCATGCTTAATCTGCCCCATAGTCTTAAAGAAGCACTTACGGGATATGATACTTGCCTGTGTCTTATTTTTACCGTCAATTATCATTTTTTAGAAAACCTCATTGTTCCATTGTGTTTCTATTACCACAAAACCAATTTTTTTTCAAGCATATATCGCACTAATTAAAAACCTCCTGTATTATAACATACAGGAGGTTAATGAGGTGTTAAAAACGTTTGGGGATAACAATCCTGATGGTTGCCCTGCCCCAGATGTTTTTAGACGTTTCCAAAAGGATTTACGCTTTCTTCAGAAGCTGTTTTGCGTAAATCAAACAGGTTTAGAAACGCGGTTGAGGTATAGATTGATGAATATGTACCAACCAAAATTCCCCACACTAATGGGAAGGCAAAGCTTCTTAAAGCGTCTCCGCCGAAAAGGTAAAGAGAGCCAGAGGCCAGCACTGTGGTTAAACCTGTTAAGATGGTTCTTGAGAAAATGTCGTTTACACTTTTATTCAACAAGTCAATTTGAGGCATTTTCTTGAACTTGCGCAGGTTTTCACGGATACGGTCATAAGTAACAACAGTGTCATTAACGGAATAACCAGCAAGCGTTAACACTGCAGCAACAGTTGTAAGGTTGAAGTCAATGTCAAAAATGGATATCAGTCCAACAACTATTAAAATGTCATGCACCAAACCAATCATCGCGCCAAGAGCAAACTGCCATTCAAAACGAACCCAGATATAAAGGCTGATTGCCAACACGGCTATTATTGAGGCAATTACACCGTCCATTTTAAGTTCATCGCCAACTTGAGGGCCGACTGATTCTATACGACGGTATTCTATGTTTGAGCCAAGTTGGTCTTTAATCTGCTCAACCGCCACCTTTTGCTCTGCCTCGTCCATGCCCAATGCCTGAGCCCTAATCATGACCTCTGTACCTTCGTGCCCAATAGACTGAAGAGTTATGTCCTGCAGGTCAATATCTGATAATTTTGAACGAAGAGCATCAAGGTCTATTTTATCTTCAGACCTAATCTCGATTAAAATGCCGCCTGAAAAGTCAATACCATAATTAAAGCCTCTGGTTGCAATAGAAACCATAGATATTACGATTGCAATAAGAGATAATATGTAGGTAAGCTTTCTGGCACCCATAAAGTTGATTGTTGTATCCTTGGTTACCCAATTAAAAATCTTAATCATTTTTGTTAATCCTTGTTAAAGTAGATGTATCTACTTGGTAGTCGTCTTTTGTTTGGGGACATCCCCGGAGTACCGGGGATAACATTCCTTATATTGGGAGCTTGGTTGGTTTGCACTTAGCAATCCAAGAAGCTATTATCAATCTTGTAACAGTTACAGATGTGAACATTGATGTTGCGATACCTATTGATAAGGTAACAGCAAAACCTCTTACAGGACCTGTTCCGAAATAGAACAGAACCAAGGCTGCAAACAATGAAGTCAGGTTACTGTCAACAATGGTCATCCAAGCTTCTCTGAAGCCTGCTTCGGCAGCGTCTTTGGTAGAACGTCCGGCTTTAGCTTCTTCACGCATACGCTCAAAAATAAGAACGTTGGCATCTACCGCCATACCAATGGTAAGGATGATACCGGCGATACCGGGAAGGGTTAAAGTCGCACCCAAAAAGCTTAGAGCACCTAACATCAAGAAAAGGTTCATAAATACTGTTACTGTAGTGAACAAACCAAACAGGCCATAAGCAGCAATCATAAACAACACAACTGCGATTAAGCCGATTATTGATGCCTTAACACCGCTTTGAATAGAATCTGCACCGAGGCCAGCGCCAACTGTTCTTTCTTCAAGAACCTCTAAAGGAGCAGGCAAAGCGCCGGAACGAAGAAGCATGGCAAGCTCGTTAGCCTCTGCAACGGTAAAGTTTCCGGTAATAACACCGCTTCCGCCGGTAATAGCGCTTTGGATTGTAGGAGCAGTAATAACTTCATTATCCAAAACCACTGCCAAACGGCCACCAATGTTTTCTCTGGTGGCTTCGCCAAACTTTTTAGCACCAAGGGAGTTAAACTTGAAGCTTACTACAGGTGAGCCGTCTTGGAACTGAGGCTGAGAATCTACAAGGTTTTCTCCGCCAACAACAGGCTTGCGAGAAACTACATAGTATTCTCCCATTTTACCTTGAACAAGTCTTGAGCCTGTGCTGATTTTACCGCGACGAGCGTCTGCTGCTGATGAACGGTCATCAACCATATGGAAAGACATTTTGGCTGTTTTACCAAGAAGAGTTTTTACATATTCAGGGTCTTGAATGCCCGGAAGCTGAACAACAATACGGTTAGCGCCTTGTCTTTGGATTACAGGCTCTTTTGTACCAAGCTCATCAATACGGCGACGAACGATTTCGATAGACTGGTTAACAGCCTTAACCTTCAGATCATTCAATGCCATATCGCTGTATTTGACAACCAATGTTCCGTCTTCGTCTTTAACTTCAATGCCGTCATCAATTTTACGCAAAAGGTTTGATGCTGTGCTGCGTGAGCCAAGGTTCTCGACCTTAACTTCTACGCGGTCATCATAAGCTTTAAGGCCTTGATAGCGGATTTTGCCGTCTCTTAAAGCAACGCGGACAGAATCTTCAATTGATGACATCCTTTCTTTCAGGACATCATCTGTTTTAACCTCTAAAAGCAGGTTTGAACCACCTTGAAGGTCTAAGCCCAAGTTTACTGGCTGCCACCAAGATGGGAGCTTGCTGGTATCCTTGATAAAGTTAGGAACAGCAAGAAAAATACCTATTAAGCAGATTGCCAGAATAAGCGCTATTCTGGAAGTGGATAGTTTATACATTATTTTTTGCCTTTTGTATTTGTGTTAGCAGGAGTTTTTTTGGCGTTGGTATCAATAACTTCTTTGATAGAAGCACGCAAAACTGTTATGTTTACCTGAGGGGCGATTTCAATGACTAATTCTTCGCCTTCAGCGTTTACAACTTTTCCAAAAATTCCGCCGCCGGTAACAACCTTATCGCCTTTTTTTACAGCATTAAGCATTAATGTATGCTGCTTATATCTTTTTTGCTGAGGACGAATCAGTAGAAGATAAAAAATTATGAAAATGGCAACAAGCTGGAAGATGATGCTGGTATAAGAATCTCCGCCAAGAGCGCCGGTTGTTTGAGCAAATGCCTCTGAAATAAACATATCTTTCTCCATTACTAATAAATTAACTGAGACTCATATATAACTTTTCTCGAGCTTTCTCAAGACTAAAATGAATAAATCTGATTTATTCACAGCCAGCGACAGCCTGTGACGCCCAATAATGCGTTAATTGCACCAATAGTTGGATTATTTCTCGAGATATGAAATTGGGTTAACAGGTTTTTTGCCCTGTCTGACCTCGAAGTGAAGCTGAGGAGTGTTTACGCCGCCTGTTGAGCCGGCAGTGGCTATTTTTTCGCCACGGGCAACTTTCTGACCTTTTTTAACCAGAAGTTTGTCATTGTGGGCATAGGCGGTTATCCAGCCATCAGCGTGTTTGATAAGAATTAGGTTGCCGAATCCTTTAAGCTCATTGCCTGCATAAGCGACTGTGCCGCTATCTGCAGCTTTTATCGCAGCGCCGAGAGATGCCTTTATGTTAATGCCGTCATTATTGCGCCCTTTGGCAATAGTGCCATAAGGAGAAAGTATCTGCCCCCTGAGCGGCCAAGAGAATTTTGATTTGCGAGTTTTACTTGGTGCAACATATGCTGTTTTAGTGGTGGCTTTTTTGGCCGTTGTTTTTTTGGCTACCGTCTTGGTGGTTTTTGTTGCAGCAGGCTTTGTTGCCGCTTTGGTGGCTGGCTTCTTAACACTTGAAGCCGTTTTAGATGCTGAAACCGAAGCAGAGGCTGTTGCAGATGCCGAGGCTGAGGCCGCAACTACTGCGCTGCTGCCACCAACAGAACCCGGAAGTGCTAATTTTTGCCCAATACTTAGGGTATATGGCGGAGCAAGGTTATTGTGGCGACTTAAAGAAGTGATATCAACATTATAACGCTTGGAAATGTTATAAAGAGTGTCTCCCTTTGCGACTGTATGGAATCGGGACGCGGGAAGGTAAATCGTTTGCCCAATACTAAGCGTATATGGCGGTCTGAGGCTGTTTCTTTCGATTAAATCTCTCAGCGGAACATTATATTGCTTAGAGAGACTGTATAAAGTGTCTCCCTTAACGACCGTAATTTGATTAGGCCTGCTACTGCCCCATAAACCGTCCATGTTGAAAAGCCGGAGCCCATCACGCTGGCAACCGGTAAGCACTAAAAACATCAATATAAGTACAACTTTCCTCATGATATATAGGATATTCCCATTTGTTTAATAATTCTTAAAGATTTAGGCTTGCTTTTTGGCCCAAAAACCCTTAGATTACAGCCTATGACGAGTAAACCTGAAATAGTTGATACCAGCGGCGATAAGTATAAATACGGCTTTACTACGGATATTGAGGAAGAAAGGGTTCCCAAAGGGTTGAACCCTGATATTATACGCCTGATATCCCAAAAAAAGAACGAGCCGGAATGGATGCTGGACTGGAGATTGAAAGCTTTTGAGTTTTGGCAGACAATGAGCGAGCCGACCTGGGCTAAGTTGAACTATGAGAAAATTGATTATCAGGATTTATATTACTACTCTGCCCCAAAACAAAAAAAACAGCCTCAAAGCCTTGATGAAGTCGACCCCGAGCTTTTGGAAACTTATGAAAAACTTGGTATTCCTCTAAAAGAGCAAGAAGTTTTGGCCGGCGTTGTTGCGGTTGATGCGGTGTTTGACAGTGTGTCGGTAGCCACAACTTATAAAGACAAACTGGCATCTATGGGGATTATATTCTGCTCAATATCAGAAGCCATACAGGAACACCCTGAACTGGTTAAGCAATATTTGGGTTCTGTAGTGCCTTATACTGACAACTTCTTTGCATGCCTTAACTCTGCTGTGTTTACTGATGGGTCTTTTGTATATATTCCAAAGGGGACAAGATGCCCTATGGAGCTTTCAACATATTTCAGGATTAATGCAAAAAATACCGGACAATTTGAGAGAACCCTCATAATTGCCGAAGATGACAGCTATGTATCTTATTTGGAAGGGTGTACTGCTCCGCAACGTGATGAAAACCAACTACATGCCGCTATTGTAGAGATTGTGGTTTTGAAAAACGCCGAGGTTAAATATTCTACCGTGCAAAACTGGTATCCCGGCGACAAAGAAGGCAAAGGCGGGGTTTATAACTTTGTGACTAAGCGGGCAGCCTGCCGAGGAGATAACTCTAAGGTATCTTGGACACAGGTAGAAACTGGCTCGGCTGTTACATGGAAATATCCGTCATGCGTGTTGCAAGGCGATAATTCTGTCGGAGAGTTTTATTCTGTGGCGATTACAAACAACCACCAACAGGCTGATACCGGTACAAAAATGATTCATATCGGCAAAAACACGTCCTCTAAAATAATATCCAAAGGTATATCGGCAGGTTTTTCAAACCAGACATATAGAGGCTTGGTTAAAGTTGCGCCTATGGCATTAGAGGCTAGAAACTTTTCTCAGTGTGACAGCCTTTTGATTGGGCGTGACTGCGGGTCTCATACTATTCCATACATTGAGAACAGGAATAAAACTGCAAAAATCGAACACGAAGCAACCACATCTAAAATCAGCGATGAGCAGTTGTTTTATTGTTTGCAAAGAGGGATTAATGCCGAAGATGCTGTGAGCCTGATTGTGAACGGTTTTTGTAAAGAAGTTATGCAGCACCTGCCAATGGAGTTTGCTATTGAGGCGCAGAAGTTGATTAGTATTTCATTAGAGGGAAGTGTTGGGTAATGAAAAAAGAGTGTATAGAGCTATGTAAAAAAGCCTATCCAGTTAAAGATAGCAAAAATCGTGTGCTTAAGGCTGTTGAAGAAATGGCTGAGCTGCAAAAAGAACTGCTTAAAAATGTTAATAGCGGCAAAGATAACGCCGAAAAAATTCTTGATGAAATTGCTGATGTTTATATAACACTTGAGT
>JAISFX010000014.1 GCA_031263385.1 Lactobacillus sp. | reverse complement strand
TAAACGTACGTCCGCTGTTGTGTGTCCAGTATGTGCGGGTGTCCCAGACCAGTGCGTTATTTGCATGGTCTATTTCTTCTTGGGCAACAAGGTTAGTTATTGTTGCGACAAGAGCGACTAAAAGAAAGATAGTTTTTCTCATGATGTTGTAGTGTTTATATGATTTATTAATTATACTTTGTTTCAAAGGGAGTATATCATAAATGGACAAAACCAGCAAGGAATATTTTGTCTAGATATCGTCGGGAATTTTCATGATGTAATGAGGGTCCCAGACGCCGCAATGGTCGTAATTATGTTCGCCGACGATTTGGAAGCCGAATTTTTTGTAAATGTGCTGAGCAATGGCGTTATCTTTGTCAACGCCGATTTGTTTGGGTTTGTGATTATTAAACAGATATTTAACCAACTGAGAGCCGATGCCTTGGTTCATATATTCAGGTCTGACGTAGAGCATTTCAATGATATCGCCATCAAGGCAGATGAACCCTGCGATTTTGTTATCTTTTTTATAGGCAAAGCTTAAATATTTGGGGAAGGAGCGGTTTTGGACGCTTTTGACGAGTTTGTCTCAGTCTTCTGCGGAGAATTGTTTTACGGTGAGCAGAGAATCGGTGAAAACTTCTAACATTTCAGGCCAGTCTTGAGATGTGGTTTGGACTATCATGTTATTAATCCTTTTTAAGCGCAATAATGTTGCCGGAGAAATGCTCGGTAAACAGGTTTATGGGAATTTTGCGGTCGACGTATTCATAGTTTTCGCGACAAGATGGGTGGTGAACAATAAGGTGGGTGCATTGGTTGTTTTCGGTTACTGCACCATGGACTAATATCAGGTGTCCTGACTTTTTGTTATCTTCAAAGCCAACGCCAATAGAGACGATGATTAGATAACCGTCTTGTAAAAGCTCTATAATCTCGGAAGAGGTTTTAATGTTTTTTCTGAAGCCTTTTAGGCCTTTTTCTATGCCGTAATCGGCCAGCTTTTGGTGAATCCACCCTACTTTGGGGAGGAAGGCTTCTCTTTGATATAGGTCTTGGGTGAGGTTGTACATGTTGTCTGCAGATTTTTGGGTTGCGGCTTCTAAAATCATTTTTATACAGGCAACGCCACAGGTTCTTTCTTCCCAATAAGCGGCTGTTTCTTTATCGGGGAAGCCCATCTCTTGCCACATGTGAGAGTTTCTTTGGCTATAAAAGGGGACATTTATGTATGGTTTTATTATGGCCATTTGGTTTTCTTTAAAAGAGTTGATTTGGTACGGATGGTAGCATAAATAACGGCTTCGGGCAAGCGCTTAAAATAGCAGAAGCCCATTCGCAATTGAACAGGCTTCCAGAGTTATTTCCCTACTTTTTTAATATTGATTGTGCCGTTTTCGTCGTTAACCTCAATTTCGCTTCCTGTTTTGAAGATAGAAATTGTTGTTGCAAGTCCCTTCTCATCAAAGAAGGAAAAAAGCCTGTTAACATATCCGTCCTTGGGATCGTTAGAGTAGGCTCCTATGGCACTGGCAAGGCAAAGGTCCTTGCTGTCAAAAATAACGTGGTGCTTTTTTCCATTTGCTTCTGCAAATGTTAATGGTCTTTTTCCCAATAAAGCAGCCGTAATGTAGTAAATAAGATTTTCTCTCTTGATTTTGGCTTTTAATTCCATGACAATAATTTTTATTTTATTAAACAACTTATATACTGTATAAGTTTTTTTAACATGACGATAAATTGCTGGCAAGGGCTATTTTTATTCTTATTCAAAAAAACTTTGTTCAACAGGGTTGGTTGTAGGCCATAGTTCTCCGGGTTTGCCACGGTGCACGCCAAAGAAGATTTTGGTTTGTTTGTTGATAGGGAAAACGCTTTTGAGGTCTTTCCAAAATGTTTTTACCATGTGTTGATTGGCCTCGGATAAGAGCCAGTCTGAACCCTCTTCGACGTTGTCTCCTTGGTAGATGACAAGGTTGTTGTTCATGAAATATCCGCGAGGGTTGTTGTCGATTATTCTTTGGCAGTCTTTGTCAGATATTCCACAGGCTTTTAGTAAATCTGTGTGAGAAAAAGATGTGCCGAGTTTGGCAACAAGCAGTCCTGCCTCGGGCAATATCACAAAAGAGCGTCTTTTGAGGTGATATTCTTTTACACTATCTATGGTCATTACTTTGCCTTATTTTTTATCAGTTGCCGAGTTGAGGTGTCTGGTCTCCCACATTATGGCAGACATAGTTATCAGCAGTATAAATGTTCCGATAAGTAAAGCATAGTCCGCCTCAGAAAGCATTAGATACAAAATGCCGTACAGTAGAGCCATGAGCAGAGAGCTTGTGACAGCGGCTTTTTTGTTTTTGAGGGCTGCATATGTATAAAGAGATATCATTACAATTACAATTAGCGAGGCAATAGCATAAGCCAGACCAAAACCAAGGTACTCTGAAAGAGAAGTGGTAGTCAGGAAGAATAGCGAAATTGCCAAACCAACAATGGCGTATTGAATGTAATGAAGGTTTTGTTTTAGCTTTCTTTCAAACAAGAACATCATTATGAAGGTTAGGGTGATAAACATCATGCCATAGTCGGCAAGCCTTTGGGCTTTTTTGTAAATGGGCATGGTGTTGTAGAGGTCAACAGAAGCCATTTTGTATTTGATGTTGTTTATTTCTGACTGGTTTCTTATGATTTGCGGATAGTCTCTGGCGATGTAAGGAATGTTCCAGCCAGCTTTGAAATAGTCATCAGTGATAGTTGGGTTATCAGGTCTGAAGGCTCCTCTGAAAATGGGGTGTCCCCACTGGGATGTTACTTCAAAAAGGTTTTTCTTTCCTAAAGGTGCAAAAGAGACATCTGAACTGCCGCTAAAACTAAATGACATGTCAAAGGTTTTATCTATGCCGGTGCTGAGGTCAATATTTGAGGAGATGCCGTTAATGCCGTCTATTTTACTGCCCGGAGTAAATGCTAGATTTTTGTTATCAAACTTTATGCCGATGTCGCCCCTGATTAGGGAAGAGTTTACTCCAACGCTGATGACGGCGTTGTTCCAGAGGACTTTATAGTTGCCTTTTAAGAAAGATAAATCAGGCTTCTCAAAGTTGCCGCTGATGTTGACTTCTGTTGAATGTACAAGGACATTAAAAATTCCGCGGTGGCGCATTTCGGGGAATATTTCTGCTTTTATATTAAGGTTCTCAGGCAGGAATATGTAGAGCTCTTCTCTGACATTGGTTATTTTTTCATATATCTTTTTCTCAGAATTATAAGCACGGCCTTCTGTTATAAACTGGATTGGAACAGTTATTAATGGGGCTATTATGGTTTGAGAACCGCCCCAGTCAGACGATATTTCGTTTTTGGTGATGTCAAAGAGATATACTCGGGACATGGTTACGCTTTTTACCATGCTGAGAGGAATCCCCAAAAACAAAATGAGAATACAGATTATAATCAGCCTTACGCCAATATTGTTCATTAGACCTTCAGTAGCTTTTTCTTTGATTGAGGTGCTTTGAGCAGATTTTGCCATGAGAGAATCCTTTTTATATGCATTGAGCCGGAAAAGATGCGTATAAATTAGCAGAAGGATTTTAAATGTAAATGATATATAAAGCGGTTAGCCTTTATTGACCCATTTTCCGTTTTCTTGCTGCCAATAAGAAGATGCAATGTCGTGTTCTTTGAGGGTTTTCCAAAGAGAGCGAGCCTGAACAAGGGCTTCTTCAGAGTTGCCGTCAAAAATATTAAATACACGTTCAAAGCTTTCAAATTCACTTGGGTTGATTGATGCGCCGTCAATGAGGAATAAGAAGTCGGCATTGTTAGGGTTATCATCTCCGGATGTGAGCCATATGGGCTGGAGAGGGGCGTTGCCGTCCTTTTTTGAGCCATGGGGAAGAAAAGAAAACTCATCAAATGTCCAGAGCATGGAATTGATAAATTCGACTCTTTCTTCGTTGCCTATTCTGAGCACTATTTTCTTGCCTGTTTCATAGGCTTTATCCAGAAGTTTGGGAAGCACTTCTTCTAAGGTTTGTTTTTGAAGGTGGTAGAAATCAGCTTTCATAATTACCTCAGCTTTAAGGCGACAAAGTGCATTACGCCGCGGCTTTGGACAAGCAGTAAGACAGGGCGATTGTTTTCAAGAACAGCTTCGGCGACATGTCTTTTTACATCTTCGGCAGTGAGGACATCTTTTTTATCAATCTTGATAATGATGTCTCCGGCAACAAGGCCTTTGTTAACGGCGTCAGATGTTGGCATGACCTCGGTAACAACGACGCCTTTGGTGGTATTGTCGAGATGATATTTGGCGATAGTGTCAGCATTTATTTCGCGGACGTATAAGTCGAGGTTATCGATAAATGTCTCGTCTTTTTTAACAGGGGCTTCAACCTCG
>JAISFX010000125.1 GCA_031263385.1 Lactobacillus sp. | reverse complement strand
TTTTGATGACTTTGTAAATTCTGACGGCATGATACACGACTGCTCATCATTTTTGGTAGAATATCTATTTAGCGGCAACCCTGTCTGTTATATGCTCAGAAGCAAAGAAACCATAACTGAGATACATAATGATCTTGGTCAAACCTGTGTTGAAAACTGTTATCAGGCATATGAAAAAGAAGACATTATAAACTTCATAGAAAACACTATCATCAAAGGTGATGACCCTAAGAAAAAGGGCAGGGACGAATTTGTTAATAAAGAGCTTAAAGTAAATTACCCCAACGCCAGTAAAGTGATATTGCAATACATAAAAGAAGAGCTCGGCATCATAAATACAAAATAGAGTAAAAATAAAACATCCCCGGCTTTACAGCTGGGGATGTTTATATAAAGTCTTGGGCTTTGGCTAAGCGATCATTTTGTCAACGCTGCTGTTCCCGCTTATGGCGTCTCTTAGTTTCTCGATAGACCCTTCAATTATGCCTTCCTTACCAAAAATACTTGATGTTCCGGCCACAAATATATTAGCCCCCATTCCTTTCAGGATATTGGCATTTTTGAAAGTGATATTTCCATCAACCTCAACATCAATATCTTCTCTGCCGACTTCTTTCAAGAAGTTAAACAGTTTTTCAATTTTTCTAAAGCTGCTTTCAACAATTGGCTGTCCAGCAAACCCTGGGTTTACGGTTAATATATTTATGCCGTCAATATAATGAATAACTTCCTCCAGGGCAGAAACTGGTGTGGCCGGATTGATTGCTAACATAACCTTAGGCCCGTATTTCTTTACATTTTCCAAAGTTCTTTGCACTTGGAATGTGCTTTCAAAATGTATAGATACCAAATCTTCGGGTTTGATATCCAATAAAGGCAGAATAGCATCAGGCTCCAGAACCATAAGATGATAATCAAAAGGAATTTTTGTATAACCCCTGAGTTTTTTTATATAATCACAGCCCAGCCCCAAGTTAGGCACAAACTTACCGTCCATAATATCAAGATGCATATACTCAATATTTGCTTTTTCAAGAGAGTCCATGGTTTCCTTAGTAAAAAAAGGATTCGTGCACATCAAAGATGCCGATATTTTTGATTCTTTTTTATTCATTTACAAACAGCTCCTTCACAGTAAAAATTGTTTTTTCTCTTAACCTGTCAAAAGCTTTGTCAGCCTCAGACAAATTGTGCCTTCCGGTAATAAGCTTATCAAAAGGCAGGTCATTATCTTCCATAGCTTTCAATACGTCTTTCCAGTCATTATCTTTAGAAGAATACTTCGAGTTCCAAGCACCTTTAACATCTAATTCGGAGCGCAAAATTTTCCAATAAATATTTCTTGCCAAAGAAATATCTCCTTCAGGGTTGCCAACCAAAATCATTCTTCCTTTTTGCTTAAGAGACTTTATCGCTGTTGAAATAGCCTGATTAGAACCCACACATTCAAATGCGATATCAACGCCTTTACCCTCGGTAATATTAGCAATGGCGGCATCTAAGCCGTCTACATCCAGCAGAACATTTGAGAATCCCAAACTCTCAATAAACTGTTTTTTTCTGGCATTACGCCCGATAAAGATAATATTTTTTGCACCTTGTTTTTGAGCCCATAGCCCGCATAAAATACCTATTGTTCCTGTACCGACTATACATATTGTATCGCCTTTATTAAGCTCTGATAATTTAACTGCGTGCATAGCAACGGCTGCCGGCTCGCACATCGCCGCATGGTCAAAAGGAACTTTATCGCTAAAAGTCAGAACATTCCAAACCGGAGCTGCCAAATATTCCGCAAAGGCTCCGTCACACCTTGATCCAAAATAGTTATAATTGCTGCACTGAGCATAGTTTTCTTTTTCACAAGACGGACATTTGTTGCACGGCAACAACGGAAAAACTACCGCTTTTTTACCAATCATACTACTGTCAACATTACTTCCGGCTTTAACTATTTCACCGCAAAACTCGTGCCCCGGAATGGTCGGAAAATTATATGTTCCGGTCTTAAATACTCTGTCAATATCGCTGCTGCATACTCCGCAAGCTTTAATTTTTAATAGAACTTCATTTTCTTTAGGTTCTGGTGTCGGTACATCTTTATAAACAAGCTTCCCAACGGCTTCCAATACACATGCTTTCAACTTTATAAACCTTTTCTACTAATAAATCTGCCAACATTAAATCTTCGTTTGTTGTGATTTTTATATTTTGATAATCACCTTCCACGGTATTAACCTTAATACCCTTTGCATAACAAATTTGAACAGTTCCAGTAATTATGCTTCTTTCGACATCATTCAGGCTTTCCAAAGTGTCTCTAAACAATCTCAGTTTGAAGCCCTCAGGAGCCTGTCCGTTAAAAATTTCACTTCTATCCGGAATAGATGTCACCTCGTTGTCTTTTGCAAATACCATAGTGTCAATGGCGGGAACCGTAGCCACCACGGCATCATGCTTTTTAGATGCTTCAATACATCTTAAAAACAGCTCTTCACTTGCAAACGGCCTAACTGCATCATGAATGATAATTATGTCATTATCACCGACTTGAGAGCTTTCAAAAATATCATTAATAACGTTTTCAATTGAACCTATTCTGTCTTTTGCACCATGAACAATTTTTATTTTATCAGTATTCACATTATAGCTATACAAAACATCCTTCAAATATCCCTCCCATTCAGGGTGGATTGCAATATACAAACAATCAAAAGGCTCAACCTCCAGCATTCTCTTGATTGTAAGGATTATTATTGGTATATCTCTGATTTCAATAAACTGTTTTGGCATTTTAGACAATTTCATACGGCTTCCTGTGCCGCCTGCCAAAATCGCACCATATATCATACTATGTCCTTATGTTTGCTATTATTTATTTTTATAACGAAAACTATACATTATTGCATGTGCCATGTAAAGATTTAAAATCAGTTTCTACTACACCAAAGTCAAGCACACAGAGGCCGTTGATATTATGGCAAAATAAAGCTGATTGCCTTATCCAAAACATCTTCCATATACTTTATCTGCTCGGCAGATATATTTTGGTGTGCTCTAATGACATTGGCTTTCATACTATCTAAAGCCTTTTCTTGCCTCAAAATCTCTTTACTTGCCTCAAATCTTATGTCATGTATCCATGAAATCCAGCAAAACACATGGTCAATAAAGTTTATTCTGGCATCAAGCCTCACCATTTGCCCACCATAAAATTGCCTTATAACCTCATCACTAACAACAGGCTCTTTAGGAGCCCTGTTTAGCACAATCATATCATTAGCATTAATCAGGTTATCAATCTTGTCTGCATCTTTGACCAAATAAAGCCCGGCGATAACATTTTTCTTTTCATTTTCGCCAAGTGCTAAGAATTTAGCCCTATATTCATTAACAAATTCTCTTTCTTCGTCCTTAAGCCAATGATATTCGCGCTCAGCCTTAAGCTCTTCGTCGGTATATGTCACAAAGCCTTCATTAAACTTGTTGTGCAGCATAACCGGTATAATAATGTTTAACGACTTCTCGCCCCATTTAACAAGCTCTTGGGCTCCTCTAGTGCCGTGGTCTATCTTAATCATCTCACTAGTGATAGAGTCTCTCTCAAACGCTCTGCCAAGGTCATGAAGAATCAGTGCAGATATAAACTCGTCTTTTACTTTTTCATCTAATGAATAAAGCTCTGGCGTCATTTCAATAATTCTGGCTCCGGCATCAGAAACTTTCATCGAGTGAGTAAACTTGTGCGCCATCCATTCTTTATAATATTCTGAAGGGGAGTTTTGGTATGCATCTCTAAAGTAAGTGTCTTTAAGTGGTTTGTAATATCTGTTATCTGTAATTAAACTCATTTTATCTTGCTCTCTATAAACCTTATAGCGTCATCAAATTGCTGTTTTAAGAAATCCATATCTTCTTTGCTGAAGTTCTTAGCGGCTTTTATAGCAACATTCCGCGCATTTTCCAAGATATTTTTGTTCTTCAAC
>JAISFX010000102.1 GCA_031263385.1 Lactobacillus sp. | reverse complement strand
CAGGGTCGCCAGAGAACAACTCGTTGTATTCAGGAGTACGAAGAAAGCGAACCATACGTAACTTAATTACTAAATCATCGATAATTTCTTGAGCTTTTTCTTCATCCAAAATACCAGCTTCAATATCTCTTTGAATATAAATATCCAAGAATGTAGAAATACGCCCGATAGACATAGCCGCGCCGTTTTGATCTTTAATCGCAGCCAAATATCCAAAATAAGTCCATTGAACAGCCTCAACAGTGTTTGTTGCTGGCTTAGAAATATCAAAACCATAAGTTTTTGCCATTTCTCTCAATTCTTTAAGAGCTTTAATCTGCTCGCTGATTTCCTCACGATCACGAATAATATCTTCAATCATGTCAGAGTTATCAGAAATTGTTTTCTGAGCTTCTTTGTCTTTAATCAGTGCATCAATACCATACAAAGCCACACGACGATAGTCACCAATAATACGTCCACGACCATAAGCATCTGGAAGACCTGTAATGATACCGCTTTTACGGCAAGCTCTAATTTCTGGAGTATAAGCATCAAACACACCATCATTATGGGTTTTGCGATACTTAGTGAAAGATTCTGTAACCTTAGGGTCTAATTCAATACCATAAGCCTTACATGATGCCTCAACCATTCTATATCCACCAAATGGCATAATGGCTCTTTTAAGAGGCTTGTCTGTCTGAAGTCCGAAAATAATCTCATTTTCTTTATCAATATAACCTGCTCCATGAGAAGTAATGCTAGAAACAACGCTTGTGTCAGCTTCCAACAAACCATTATTCTCACGCTCTTTTTTCATCAATACAAGAACATCATCCCAAATCTTTTTAGTTCTCGTCGTCGGACCGGATAGAAACGTGTCATCTCCCTCATAAGGCGTGTAGTTATGAACAATGAAATCTCTAACGTTAATTTCATACTGCCATTTGTTTTTCTTAAAACCTTTCCAAGGGCCTTCTAACTCAGTCATTTCTTTAATCCTCTATAAATTCTATATTACATTCTAAAAACACAAAAAAAAACATCTCCTAAAGCAGAGACATTTGAACGCGTTCTGACGTTACAAGGACTGATAGCACAGCCTGATTCAAAAATCAAGCAGAAAATAATTCTTTTTTAAAAAAGTATCAATTGAAATCCTACCAAATTCTGTTATATTTTCTGGCATGATTTCCGTTGTAAATCTAGGTTTAAACTTAACAATAAGGAAAAAACATCATGGCTGATGCAAAAATGAAAATGTTAGACGGTAACGAGGCTGTTGCAAGCGTTGCTCACCGTATGAATGAAGTATGTGTTATCTACCCTATTACCCCATCATCAAACATGGGCGAATGGGCAGATGCTTGGTCTGCTGCGGGCCAAACCAACCTCTGGGGCGTTGTGCCTGAGGTACAAGAGATGCAGTCCGAAGCTGGTGCTGCTGGTGCCTGCCACGGTGCTGTCCAAGCCGGTTCTTTGGTAACAACCTTCACTGCTTCACAAGGCTTGTTATTGATGATACCAAACATGTATAAAATCGCTGGTGAGCTTTCACCTTTCGTTATGCATGTAGCCGCCCGTACCTTAGCCAGCCACGCATTATCAATCTTTGGTGACCACTCTGACGTCATGTCTTGCCGCCAAACAGGTTTTGCAATGCTAAGCTCTAACTCCGTGCAAGAGGCTCATGACTTCGCAGCCATCTCTCAGACTGCATCGATTCGTTCTCGTGTTCCTTTCCTTCATTTCTTTGACGGCTTCAGAACATCTCATGAAATAAACAAAATAAACCTCCTTTCTGATAACAACTTAAAAGCAATGCTCGAAGGTGTTGATTACAACTTCAACCTCAAAAACGCATTAAAGCCTGAGAAACCTGTTATCAGAGGTACTGCTCAAAACCCTGACGTATTCTTCCAAGGTCGCGAAGCCACTAACCCTTATTATGCTAAGGTTGAAGGCATTGTTACTGAAGAAATGAACAAATTTGCAAAAATCACTGGCCGCCAGTATAAAACTGTTGAATATTTTGGCGCTGCAGATGCTGAGCAAGTAGTCGTAGTTATGGGTTCTGGCGCTGAAACTGTTGAAGAAGCTGTAAAACACCTCAACAATAACGGAGAAAAAGTTGGCGTAATCAAAATCAGATTATACCGTCCTTTCCCAACAGAATCTTTCATTAAAGCACTTCCAAAATCAGTAAAAACCATCAACGTACTTGACAGAACCAAAGAGTCTGGCGCAACCGGAGAGCCTTTATATCTAGACGTTGTAGCATCATTAGCGCAATCTGGCTTAAACATTAAAGTAATCGGCGGACGCTACGGCTTATCTTCCAAAGAGTTCACTCCCGGAATGGTTCACGCTGTATTTGAAAACGCTAAATTACCAAGCCCAATAAACAGCTTCTCTGTCGGTATTAATGATGACCTGAACAAAACATCTCTCCCATATTCTGATGATATTGATGTCGAGAACAAAGATGTTACCCGCGCCGTTTTCTATGGCCTCGGTGCAGACGGAACTGTTGGCGCCAACAAAAACTCTATCAAAATTATTGCTGAAGATGCCGGCAAATATGGCCAAGGCTACTTCGTATATGATAGTAAAAAATCAGGCGCAATGACCACCTCTCACCTACGTTTTTCAGATGACCCAATCAAAGCTCCATATCTGATTACAAAGGCAGACTTCGTCGCTTGCCACCAGTTCCCATTCATCTCTAAGATAGATGTCTTGAAGCTGGCAAAATCAGGCGCGACATTCCTCTTAAATGCCCCTTATGAAGGCAACGAGGTGTGGGCTCATCTTCCTGTAGAGGTTCAGCAAACTATCATTGATAAAAAGCTAAACTTCTATGTAATCAACGCTGTTGACGTTGCTCGTCAAACAGGAATGGGCATGCGTATTAACACCATCATGCAGACTTGTTTCTTCGCCATTTCTAATGTGCTCCCTAAAGATGATGCTATTAAGGCCATTAAAGATGCCATTCAAAAAACTTATGGCAAAAAAGGCCAAGATATCGTTGACCAAAACTTTGCCGCTGTTGATGAAGCTTTGAAACACCTTCACAAGGTTGACATCCCAGCCACAGCCGATTCTAAAACCTGCTGTTTGGCTCCTGTACCAAGCAATGCTCCTGAGTTCGTACAAAAAGTAACCGGCGAGATTATTGCTGGTCGTGGTGATGACCTGCCTGTAAGCGCATTTGAAAAAGTAATTGACGGCACATGGCCAACAGCTACAACTCAGTACGAGAAACGCCGTATTGCTACAGAGTTCCCTATCTGGGAAGCTGACCTATGCATCCAGTGTGGCAAATGTTCTTTAGTTTGTCCTCATGCTGTAATCAGAATGAAGATTGCTTCTGATGAAGAACTTAAAAACGCTCCTGCAGGTTTCAAATCTGCCAAATATCGCGGTAAAGAGTTTGAAGGCAAGAACTTCATTCTTCAGATTGCCCCTGAGGATTGCACAGGCTGTGGCGTATGTACAACCGTTTGTCCGGCTAAAGACAAAGCCAACCCTGAAAGAAAAGCTATCAACCTTGACCACGTTGAAAAACACATGGACGAGCAAATCGCTTGGTATAATTTCTTTGAGACCATTCCTTATGTTAAGAGAACCGAAGTTGGCAAAACACTTCCAAAATTCACTCAAATGGTTCAACCTTTGTTTGAGTTCTCTGGCGCTTGTGCCGGCTGTGGTGAAACCCCATACATCAAACTCGTAACTCAGTTGTTTGGCGACAGAATGATTATTGCCAACGCCACAGGTTGTTCATCAATCTACGGCGGCAACCTGCCAACAACTCCTTACGCTGTTGATGAAAAAGGCCACGGCCCTGCTTGGGCAAACTCATTGTTTGAAGACAATGCTGAGTTTGGCCTTGGCATGAGGTTTGCTATCGACCAACAAAACAAAACCGCCAAATCTATTATGGATACATTAAAATCTCAAATCGGTGCTGATTTGGTTGATAAGATTAATAACAACCCTCAGGCAACAGACCAAGAGATTGATGGCCAGCGTCAAAATGTTAAAGCTTTACGTGAGAAGTTGGGCGCAATTAATTCACAAGAGGCCAAACACCTCTCTGAACTGGCTGACTATTTGACCAAAAAATCTGTTTGGATTTTCGGCGGCGACGGCTGGGCTTATGACATCGGCTTCGGCGGTCTTGACCATGCAATCGCTTCTGGCAAAAACATCAACATTCTGGTTATGGATACAGGTGTTTATTCAAATACCGGCGGACAACAATCAAAAGCAACTCCTATGGGTGCATCTGCAAAGTTCGCCACTGCGGGTAAAGCATTGCCTAAGAAAGACCTCGGCATGATTGCCATGAGCTATGGCAATGTCTATGTTGCTCAGGTTGCTTTCGGTGCTAACGACATGCAGTTGATTAAAGCCCTTAATGAGGCAGAAAGCTTTGACGGCCCAAGTATCGTAATTGCTTACTCACACTGTATTGCCCAAGGCTTTAACTTGTTCAACGGTCTGTCTCATCAAAAGGCTGCTGTTGAAAGCGGAAGCTGGCCATTATACCGTTATGACCCACGCAATGTTGAAGCTTGCAAAGCTCCGTTAATGCTTGATTCTAAAGCAGCAACGGTTCCATTGGCTGACTATATGGCTGATGAAAACCGCTTTACAATCGTCAAGAAGCAAAACCCAGAACGTTATGAAACTCTTCTTGAAAGATCTCAAGAAAACTTAAAAGAAAAACGTTCACAACTTGAACACTTGGCATCATTCGTTCCTTGCGAAAAACCGGAACCTGCTGCCGAATAACTAACGACCTGTCATTACTAAGGCCTTCAGGCCTTAGTAATGCGGCAAACTAAAGCCCCTCTGTTTAAGAGGGGCTAACTATCTAAGGAATACCGATGAACTTTTCAAATGACAACAAAATAACCACCAAAGAACAATTATCTGCAATGGAGAAAAAGGTCTCTACCTCTTTAGAGGGCGTACTCAGAGAGCTCGAAATTGACATTGATAATGACCATAACACTAAAGAGACCGCAAAACGCATTGCCAAAATGTGGATTCGCGAAAAGTTCAAAGGCAGATACGAAGCCCCTCCCAAAATCACCGTATTCCCAAATGTCAAAGACCTTGACCAACTAATGACCATTGGGCCTATTGATGTAAAATCAACCTGCTCTCACCACTTTGTTGACTTCATTGGCAAATGTTGGATTGGCATTTTACCGGGCGAAAAATTAATCGGCCTTTCTAAATATGCCCGCATTGTAGACTGGTTTGCCCGTCGCCCGCAAATCCAAGAAGAGCTTACAGCCCAAGTCACCGCTTGGATTGAAGACAACCTAAAACCTCGCGGCGTAGCAGTTGTAATAAAAGCCAAACACTTTTGTTGCTGCACCCGTGGTGTTGAAGATGAGCATATGGAGTTTGTAACTGCCGAAATCAAAGGCACTTTCCGTAAATCAGAAAGCCTTAAAAGCGAATTTTATAACCAAATAAACTTCACCAGATAACCCTACTATTCCACCCCATACCCTCTTTGTCATCCCGACTGAGGACAAGCCAGAACGGAGGGATATTGCCAACCCATATTTGCCAACTTTGTTAGCAAAATAAAAACAAAAATCATTCCCACAAAAAATAAACGAGGAGTCACTAGAACACCTCGTTTATTTCCACACCATTATTTCTATTTTCATACTTTTATTACATCGATTAAACTATCACCTAAACTATAGCTGCTACCGCAGCAGCTACCGCAGCAGCTTTCCCTAATGTACTACCATTAACAACATTCCCTATAGCCTTCAAATCTTTCTCATAGCTTGCAATACACCTTGAAAACAAATCGTTGTATTGATAACCATAAAACTTATTGTACATCTTGGCCATTTCGATGTTCTTATTGAGTTTCTCTTTCACTGTCATAGACGACCATAGGCTTGTGCCATGGACTCTATACTGACTCATCGGCGTACGAATAACTCCAATCTGTCCATATCTTGCTGTTTCAATATGAAACAACCAATCTGCCATATACATACCAAAGATATTTGGGTTAACCTTGTCCAAAAGACTCCCTCTGTAGAAACAAGAGGAGAAATTCCTTATTGGATAAGATACAATAACGTCTTCCAACGTCATAACATCCTTGTTGGTTTTCAACTGGACCTTATTAAGAGATTTCTCTCCGGTCTCTTGGTTGAAATACAAAACATGATGATAATTCATTATCAAACTATGTTTCTCTTCTAACATGTTCATCTGCTCTTGCAGTTTGAACTTGTTAGTCCAGAAATCATCCCCTTCGCAAAACGCGAAATAGTCTGAATCAATATGGCTCAAAGCTTTTTGTAAGTTCTTTTCCAACATGATGTTCTTCGCGTTGGTAAAAAGCTTTACCCTATCATCATTATTCGCAATTTCCATAACAACCTCTCTGGTTTTATCCGTAGAGGCGTCGTCGAAAACCATAACTTCAATTTCAAACTCACCCTGTTGCCCTAAGGCATTTGTTATCGCCTGGGCGATATACTTCTCGTGATTGTATGTTACAACCACTACTTGAATTTTTTTTCGTCTCATAGCTGATATTTTTTGTGATTAATAATTCATTCAGTTCTTGAAAAATCACTATAAAACAGATCGAATAATCGATATAATTTCATAATAATATTTCAATTTTTACTTTTGTCAGCACTAAAATAACACATCATGTTCTTCTTGGCAAGCCCTTCTTCACAATTTTTTTCATAAAATTCAATAATTTAAAAAAGAAAAAACGTCGCCTCTCCAGACAACGTTTTCCCTCAATTCTTTGTTTTTTTTACCTATACAGCCTCGACGTCATAAATGTAAGCGTCGAAATGAGATGTTCTATGGTATTCAACATAAATATCATCCCCAGGATTGAACTCACCAGCATCATCGTCATCCTTAAAACGATAATACCCAAGGAGCCCCTCAACCCATAGCCACATTGCACCATCTTCCTTTTCTAGGATTTCTCCATTCCCACTGCTATACTCATCATAATCCTTGGTTGGGGCTAAGGCTAATACTGCTGATGGAGGAAGCCCTGCAATAATGAATTTTTCCGGCAAATTCGCAGGGTCCAAAACCCCATTTACAAAACCAAATCTCCCATCTTCCAGCTCCACGTCTGTCCGAAGAAGATATTCGTCTACTACTCGTCCATCGACGACTTTTCCGAATTCTTTGCTCACTTTGTCTTTTCTTGTGGCGAGAATTTGTAATGCCACTTTTCTACTTGCTCTATCCATTTTTAGAAAATAATTTAGGTTAAAAAAATAATTTATAAATCTCTGATATTAACCCGCAATATAACACATAAAAGCCTAGAACACAAGCATTTTAGACAAAAAAAGGGCACCATTCAAAGACACCCCTTTTTTTGTTTTTCCCGATCAAATCTATTTCAAATCTTTAACCACCTGATTAAACATTTTAACACCAAAGCCTGATGCACCTTTAGGAACAGTGGGCTTACCATTATCTTCAAAATCAACCCCTGCCATATCAACATGTGCCCAAGTAACACCTTTTTTAATAAACCTCTGCAAGAAGCACGCTGCTGTAATTGTTCCGCCACCTTTGCCGCTTGATATATTATTCATATCTGCCACTGATGACTTCAGCATTTTATTATATTCCTCATCCAAAGGCAGCTGCCACATTTTGTCTCCTGCTTTTGTTCCGCTGTCAATAATACTCTTGGCAAATTTGTCATCATTACTCATTACTGGCACATAAACATATGAGAAAGTCATCTGCGCTGCACCGGTCAAAGTCGCAATATCAATAACCTTTTTAACGCCGCAAACCTCTTGAATATATGTCAAACAGTCTGCCAAAACCAAACGCCCTTCAGCATCCGTATTACCAATCTCCACTGTCTGCCCTGACTTTGACACCAAAATATCTGAAGGTTTTAACGCTCTGTCAGAAGGCATATTCTCAACCAAGCCGATAACTCCCACTACATTAGCCTTTACCTTTTGCAATGCAATAGAGCGCATAGCCCCCACCACAGCAGCAGAACCGGCCATATCACCTTTCATCTCGTGCATACCGGGGCTTGGTTTAATGTTAATACCACCGGTATCAAACACCACGCCTTTACCCACCAAACCTAAGTCATAATCCTTTTTAGATGTGCCATTATATTT
>JAISFX010000098.1 GCA_031263385.1 Lactobacillus sp. | reverse complement strand
ACTAGATAAAAAGTTAAAATACGTTTCTAAAGCTTTAATTCTAATGGGTATGATAGTATTAGGCTTATTTTACTGGTTAGTAGGGTCTTTTCATAAATATTGTTACGAATATGGCATTTGTAGAGAAGGTGATGTAATAGAAAATTGTAAGGTAGAAGGAGATACTTGTATAGTTGATGAGCAATCTTGCAAACAATTAGAAGGTGATTGGTCAATAATATACAGACAATGTGATTTATCAAAACCTCTAATTTATATAGATTAATAAAACCAAAACCTAAAACCCCGCCGAAGAGAAATCTTCGGCGTTTTTTTTACAACCAAACAACTGCTCTAAAAGATTAGGGCATAACAAATTAACCCTTGGCCGTCCCGCCTAGGGACTGAAGGAAAGGAATATGAAAGAAGTAGAAATATTAGCAAAAACCATTTATGGGGAGGCCAGAGGCGAGAGCGTATCCGGAAAGGAGGCTATCGCCTCTGTTGTTTTAAACAGGGTAAACTTTGCCCGCAGCAAAGGTGGTTATTGGTGGGGAAGCACACCGCAGGAAGTCTGCTTAAAGCTCTGGCAGTTTTCATGCTGGAATAAAGATGACCCAAACTTTGTCAAGCTTCAACGGCTAGATGATAGTGATGATGTCTATTGCACTTGCAAACGCATAGCTTACAGAGCATTTGCAGGCCTTGTGGAGGACAAAACCAACTACGCCACACATTATCACACCAAAAACATCAGGCCTAAATGGGCGTTCGGAAAAATTCCCAGCGCCACCATCGGTAACCACTTTTTTTACAATAACATAGAAGGATAAAAAAATGTTCATAACCAAACTACTTGGCAAGATAGGCTTGCCAGTACTAATAAAGCTCGTCAAAGATTCTCTGATGAGCATCGGTAGCGAGGCGGCCTCAAACGCGGTCAACTCTCTGGGGCAGGTTGATACTGCAATCCGTTCTAAAGAGATATCTGTTGAGCAAATAAAAGAAGCCAATCGTCATATCGAAAAAATAACCGAGTTAGAAACCGATTCTGACTTAAAAGTCTTAACCGCAATAAACGACACCATTCAAAAAGAGCTTATCTCTGGCGACAAATTCGTTCGTTTCTGGAGACCATTTTTTGGATATTCTGTGTCTGTTGCTTGGTTATTCACCATGCTTACCATTTGTTATTGCATAATAGCAGACGGCGAACATGCCCCTCAAATTATTATGGCCTTAGTAGAAACCACGTCTCTTTGGGGAGTAGCCTTGGGTGTTCTTGGCATATCAGTTGTAAAACGCAGCCAAGAGAAAGCATCTCAAGAAAAACAGGGCGTAATCTCAAACGTGATAAATAAAATAATGTAACAACCAACAATAAGAAAGGAACGAAAATGGGCGGATTTAAGAAACAAGCCAAACCTTCGATAGATTATGATGCCTTGGCCCGTGCACGAGCAGAAGAAGAGCGTAAAAAAGAACTAGAACGCCAAAGCCGTGGCACAGAAGGCACTATCAAAACATCTTACACCGGTGTCTTAGGCGTAAAAGAAGATAACCTAAAACGCAAAAACTTACTCGGAGAATAAGTCATGAATGAAAAACTTGAAAAGTTAGTTGAGCGTTACAAAAAAGCATCAGAGACAAAATCAAACTGGGAGACCCATTGGAAAGAATGTTATTCTTACGCTTTTCCTCAAAGAGAAAACGTAAGCTCTAATGATATGGCAGCTGACAATGGTGCCAAAAAGAACATAAACCTTTTTGATGGCACAGCTCCTGATGCCGTAGACCAACTATCTTCTTCAATGTTGGCAGAACTCACTCCTCCTTGGGCCAAATGGTTTGGCCTAAGGGCGGGTTCAGAACTGTCAGAAGAAGAGAAAGCCAGCGTTGCCGAAACTTTAGATAATGCTACCGATGTCATGCTGCAAAATTTTGAGCACTCAAACTTTGCAGTAGAAATCCACCAGTGTTATCTTGATTTGGTAATAGCAGGCACAGCTTGTCTTTTGTTTGAAGAGGCAAGCCTCGGAGAAAACACAGCCTTTCATTTTTATGCTGTTCCTTTAAAAGAAATAGCCTTAGAAGAAAGTGCCAACGGCAAGATAGACACAACTTTCCGCTGCTCTAATATTACCATGAATGGAATAAGGAGCAGATTCGGAGAAATAGAAATCCCCGTTGAATATCTCCAAAAACAAGAAAGAGACCCAAACTACAAAGTAAGTCTGATAGAGGCTGTCACACCTCGCATAAACAAGGGCGGCTATGATTATATTGCCTTTGTTTGGGATGAGTTCGTCGGCAAAGACAAATACTTTGTTGTAAGAGAGGGAACTTTTGAAACATCTCCTTTCATAAATTTCAGATGGCTTAAAGCTCCGGGCGAAATCTATGGAAGATCACCGGTTATGAAAGCTCTTCCCGATATCAAAACCGCAAATAAAATTGTTGAATTGATATTGAAAAACGCTTCCATTGCCGTAACCGGAATCTGGCAGGCTGATGATGACGGCATCTTAAATCCGGCCAATATCAAACTCGTCCCTGGCGCCATAATACCTAAGGCTGTCGGCTCAAAAGGTTTAACTCCTTTAGAATCTCCGGGCAAGTTTGATACATCGGAGATTATCTTGAGTGATTTAAGAAACAGAATCAATCATTCCATGCTGGTTGACCGCCTTGCCTCAATTAGTCAAGGTAACATGAGCGCAACCGAAGTGGTCGAGCGCTGTGCCGAAGTCGCAAGAATTTTGGGCGCAACTTTTGGCCGTCTTCAAA
>JAISFX010000076.1 GCA_031263385.1 Lactobacillus sp. | reverse complement strand
TCCCATGTCCATTATAATCTTGCTGTTGGTATCATTAAAGCCGCCAAGAAGTATGCATGGAAAAAGATAAGATGCTGCTTTTTTATTTAACTTGGCGCGCCTTAAAAGCATTACTGCGGTGATGATTCCGCCTAGGCTTATGATGATGAGGCAAAAGTGCAACGGATGGGACAAGTGCTCTAAAAGCAACGAAGGCTTTAGCAAAAACCAAAACACAAATGTTAACACCAAGCTCAGAGGCTGCAACGCGCCGGTGATTTCTGCGCCGAATACTTTAGCCGAACGAAAATAACGATTATCTATAAAGCCGATTGATAAGCCTTGGATGGCGGTAAGAAGATAAAACAGCCACGAGAAATGACCGCCTATCAAAAAAAACATCGGAAACATTATTATTGCAACGCCGAATCCGCGGTACATCATTAAAAGATGAGAAGATAGCTTAAAAACTTGATTACAATATACGTACATTGCCTAAAACAAGCTGGCAGCAAGAGTCATTATCCACCAAGTAATCATCACATATCCTTAAAAAAATGTTTTTGCTTTTAACAATGCCGCGACCAATTGGTCGATATCTTCCTTAGTAGAATAAAGACCTAAAGATGCACGGATGACAGAGGGATAACCAAGCTTGGTTACCAAAGGCTCTGCGCAATGGTGCCCCGTGCGAACAGAGACACCCTCTTTGTTTAAGATAAAAGAGGTGTCATCAGGGTGGACATCATCTAGCACAAAAGAAAAAACGCCACCTTTGCCGGGGGCAGTGCCAAGCATTTTGAGGCCGGGAATCGAATTGAGTTTTTCAATAGCGTATTGGGTTAGTTCTCTTTCATGATGTTCTATATCTTTTAGGCCGATTTCTTGCATATAATCTATTGCCTCAGCCAAGCCGATTGCCTGAACAATCGCCGGTGTCCCTGCCTCGAATCGGGCAGGAGGAGCGTCAAAAGTGCTTTCTTCAAAACTTACGGTTCTTATCATATCTCCGCCATATTGGTATGGGGGCATTTGAAGGAGTAAGTCATATTTGCCATAAAGTACGCCTATGCCGCTAGGGCCATAAGTCTTATGCCCGGAGAAGGCCAAGAAATCGCAATCCCAATCATGGACATCTACATGGTGATGGACTATATATTGGCAAGCATCTACAAAGGCCAAAGCGCCAACTTCATGAGCATGGGTCACGATTTTTTTGACAGGGAAAACCGTACCTAAAACATTAGACATAGCCGTAAAAGAAACCAGTTTTGTTTTGGGGCTTAACTGCTTTAAAAAGGCTTCTTCAGAAAAAGAGCCATCGTTATTTAAGGCAAAATATTTGAGCGTGAAACCAAGCTGCTCTGACAAGGCTTGCCATGGCACCATGTTTGCGTGGTGCTCAGCCTCAGAGATTAAGACCTCATCACCTTTCTTGAGGTTTTCTCTGCCCCAAGTGGCGGCGACAAGGTTTATGCTTTCTGTTGCATTACGAGTAAAAACTATTTCTGCCGCAGTAGAGGCGTTTAGAAAATGTTGAACTGTATGGCGGGCAGCCTCATACATCGCAGTGATGTTTTCAGACAAAGTATATGAGCCTCGATGCACGTTGGCGTATTGGCTCTGATAAACAGAAATCAGTTTATCAAGCACTCTTTGCGGTTTTTGAGCAGAGGCGGCTGTGTCTAAAAAGCAATTGTCGTGCTCGTTTATCTTCTCATTAAAAATGGGGAAGTCTTTGCGAATCTTATAAACATCATACATCTGGTTATGCCTTGGTTATTTTGAATTTTGATGATTATAAATGATTGTGTTATAAATATCAATCGTAGGTTTTAAAGAAAAGGTCTTGATTTTTAATTATTATTAAGCTAGATAATTAGGCATTGTATCGGGTGTGTAGCTCAGGGGTAGAGCACTACGTTGACATCGTAGGGGTCACAAGTTCGAAACTTGTCATACCCACCAGTTTTAAAAGCGTCCTTAAAGTTAGGGCGTTTTTTTTATTATATATTGAGGTGGATAGTTTTTCTTGCAAAATGATTGTTTAAATAATATGGTTTAGGCATAATTTTAAACGTATTGGAGAGAATCCGCATGAAAAAAGTATTTTCCGTGTTATCTATTTTATTTTCTTTCGCCGCTGCTGAGGCATCAGCATCATATTTTGATTACACATTCACCAAAAATGACGAGTTGCAGAATCAGTCTACGCTGACTGAACGGACATCAGACACTACGATTGCATCTTTGTTAAAGGGCAACCAAGTGCTTACATCTGGCAAGACACTTAGCACTTCCGGTATGTTCTACGAATTTAAAAGCGAAAGCGGTATAAAGACTATATCGGGGAATTTCTCGGGTGATATGTTCACTGTAAATGGGGTGGATGTATATTTTGACCAAGTGTCATTAGAGCACGCAAAGAATAAGACCGGAAGAGCCGTAACTGCAATAGACGGAGGATTAGGAATTGCATATGCAAACGTGAAAAACAATGAGACATGGAATAATTCATCAGGAGGTGGCGCAATATATCTTGAGAACTCAGATATTGTGTCAAACAGAGTTACTTATGAAGGCAATGCGTCTGCCTATCGCGACGGCGGCGTGGGAAACCTTACAACCAGTTCAGCAACCATTAATGATTCTGCGGGCAAGCATGCGGCAGGCGGAGCTATTAGGTCTTATTATGATGATACAGCTTCAGGCCCTGTTTCTGCGAACTTTGACGAATGGAATACTTTTAAGAAAAACACTGCATGGGCAGGTGATGCTCAGAGCTACACTTTGTGTTCAGGCGTAGGATGCTGGGGGACATTAAACGGCAATGCGAATCTTGCTGATGGCGGAATGGCTGCCGGCGCTGCGATTTATGTAACAAACAATCATTCGACAGAGCGTACAGAGTGGACGTTTGGACATGTGATAGATACCGGAGGTCTCGATTTAGGGCTTCCAAAAGATTATGGCAAAAACTCAACTACTACATTTACCCAAAACGTTACTCAGGCGGGTTACGGTGGCGAACTTGGTTTGTACAGCACTCCTGATGACAGCTTTATCATCTCTACAGGAAAAGGCGGAAGCGCTACAGGCGGCGCGATTTATGGCGATGGAAAAATAGATTTTGATTTTGAAGGTAATGCGGTATTTGAGAAAAACACTGCTTATTCCGGCTATGGCGGAGGCGTATATTCTTTCTATGATGTAGATTATTTGAAAGGCGTTATAAGCATCGGAAGTGGCGGCACAGTATCTGGCAGCGTAATTAAGCTGCAGAACGGCGCTACTATGAACTTTACTAAGAATGCTACATTTACAAGCAATGTTGCTGTTGCAGGAAACGGCGGCGTGATAGAGGCGTCTAATATAAGCTTGAGCAGCACAGGATCAAGCAACATTGCAAGCGGCAACGGTGGCAATGTTGAAGGCGGTGTGCTTATCGCGATTGCAAGTAGCTATAGCTTTGAAGGAAATACAACATTTACCGGAAACAAGGTGACATCAGGAAATGGTGGTGCTTTTGCAAGCTATATTGGTAATGAATATTTTGGAAGCAATTATGATTCTATGAACTCATATTCTAAAACATATATGAGTGGAAACGGCGGAGCAATATATGGAGGCGTGATTGCGGCTCAGGCTGCTCCTCTTAGTTTTGATGGCCCTGTATTGATTAAGAGCAATGTTATCACTACAGGAAACGGCGGCGATGTGACTATCGGGGCCGGACCTGTGGGCTTGGGAATCGGCGGAAGTGTGTATGGTGGCATTTTATATCTTTCATCTATAGGTACTGATTTGTTAGCTACAAACACATTTGCGATTGAGAACAACACTGTGAAAATCGGAAAATCAGGCAAGATTAAAAAGACAGGAACAACTACTGCGGTTGAGGTTTTGGGGTATTCAAACTACACTGCTGTTTCTGGTGGGTTGATTCAGATAAGTACCGGAGCAACTGCTGTATTTGAAGGTGGGTTATCTCTAAAGAACAATAAAGTTGCCATGACAAATATGGATGCTATTAGCATAAATGCCGGCGGCATTTTAGGCAATTCTCAGGGTGACGTTAGTGGCGGCTTTGTTAATGTCAGCAACTCTGCATTATCTGTGGGTTTAAGCTCTAAGCCAGAAGATCGTTTATCTATTGTCTTTGACGGCTCTCAGTTAACAATGGGCAACACAGGAAATGTTACGGTTACCAAAGGAAGTGATGCGGCTACAGCAACTTATGACCGCGCGATAAGCAGCGGAAACATGGGGGGTATTCAGGGCGGCGCCTTAAGCGCTAGGTATTCTACTATTGACTTTTATGACCAAGCGTCTTTCAAGAATGTAAAAATTCAAAGAGGTAACACCGGTGTTACTACAAATATTCAGGCAGGGGCTTACAGTGGTAGCATGGGAGATATATACTCACCGAAACTTCCGCTGGACACATAGAAAGAACTATACCCTGCTTGGTCTGCAGTAACGGTAACATTACCGGTGTTGCCGATTTTAATTTGGTTCTTTTCAAAGAC
>JAISFX010000074.1 GCA_031263385.1 Lactobacillus sp. | reverse complement strand
GTCTTTGAAAAGAACCAAATTAAAATCGGCAACACCGGTAATGTTACCGTTACTGCAGACCAAGCAGGGTATAGTTCTTTCTATGTGTCCAGCGGAAGTTTCGGTGAGTATATATCTCCGAGCAGTGTTGTTCCTGTAATCCAAGGTGGCATTATTAACTTTGAAGACTCATATGCATCGTTTGGTGAAGGATTATACCTCGCAAGCAACGGCATAACTATCGGCAATACCGGAAACACTGTTATCAATAAGGCCGTAAATGATGCTTTCAGCGGTGATATGTATGGCATTACGGGCGGTGTTATGAGAGTTGCAAACTCTACTATTGATAACTTTAATATTGATGGCGACTGGTATGTTACAAAAAACACCGTTAAGACTGGCAACACCGGAAACGCTACATCATCTTTAGGCAGTGCACAGTCCGGAGATATTTATAATGTTGACGGTGGTATGATTGCTCTTGAAAATGTTAATCTTGCAGCGAAGGGTGATACTTTTATAACTTCAAATACATTGACTATGGGCAACACCGGAAACGCTACCGGAGCAGCTGCTGCTGTTTCTGGAAGCATTGGTGATGTTTATGGCGGTATCATTAAAAATGATTCCGGCTCTGCCGAGCTAGAGTTCTTTGGTGTGGTTGCTATTGATAAAAACGTTATAAAGCAAGGCAAAACCGGAAACGCAACAGCAACTTCATCTGCAGTGAGTGGTGATGTGGAAGCAATCAACGGCGGTATATTATATTCTGCCAGCGATGTGACTTTTGGTGGTGGATATACCAGCATATCAGGCAACACAATTACTCAAGCATCTACCGGTAATGCAGTGAGCAAGCAAGGTAATGCCGTGGCAGGTAATGTTGACCAATCATCACTTGTTTATTTCACTAACGCAATATTATCAGTTAACTCTACAGGAAGTACTCCTGACAGCCAAGGCAATGTTCAGGATATTTTGATTATTGCTGACAACAAGGTAACCGGCGGTGCAGGTGGTAATGCAAACGGAAGTGCTTATGCCTCTGCCGGAAACGGTGGCGATGTGATGAGCTCAGGATTGGCATTAAATGCAGGCTCTGTTGCAAACATCGAAACATCTGCTCTGTTTTCTAACAACGTGGCAGTTGCAGGAAAAGGCGGAAACGCGACTTCTGCAGGTGTTGCCATTGCAGGAAAAGGTGGTAATGCTTATGCCGGTGCGCTTTATGTTGAAGGCTCAAGCTCTGCTAACTTTACAGGTGAGCAGACTGTGTTTGTTAACAATAAAGTGACTAGCGGTAAAGGCGGAAAGAACGGCTCTGACGGAGATGCTTATGCCGGTGCGCTTTATGTTGGCGACAACTCAACCGTGACTTTTGGTAACGGTACAGACAAGACTTATGTGTTGTTCCAAGGAAATAAGGCTAACAATGCATCAAGCTCTATGTATATTGACAGCACCAGTCAGGTTGTATTTGATTTGAGCAATGATTCTTTGGCTGAGATTAAAGACAGCATTACAGGAGAAGGATCTCTGATTAATGACGGTGGCGGAGCGTTGCTGGTTTATGGCGACCACAGCAAGTTTGACGGTACGCTTAAGCTAAACGGCGGTATATTTGGTATTATGAACGAAAGTGCATCTAAGGCCGGTACTTTTAATACCAGAGACTTCAACATAACAGATGACGTGGCGTTGGCTTTCCATGTTAACCCTAATAAAATAGTTGATAAATATATGGGAACATATATGTCTTCAAACTTGAATGTTACCGGAACATTTAGCAGTTCTAGCCCTGCTAACGAGATTTCTATTATTCCGGTTGGAATCCAAAACCAGAAGATAAATGATACATATTCTTATAAGGTTACTAATGTGGATTTGACCGGCAATTTTGTTGCTTCATCTAACTCTAATGCATCTGTAGGACTGCTTGCTGATGGCACATTACATGTTGAAAGGTACAAGAACTTCAGTGAGGCTTTCACTAATGAACTGAAATCTACTGTACTTAACAACAAGATTAGTTATGCGACTATCGACAGCTATATCAAAACTCTTAGTACAAGTGCGATGTTGATGTTTGATGAAGCATTTGTTGCTGATGATTTTAATACGAATCTTTTGACAGCACTGGACGGCGTATTTGGCTCAGGCAAGAAAAAGAAACTCGTGAACGAAGTATCTGTTTTGAAAACAGGTTTGAGAAAACTGGAAGGCGCAATTGATGCATATTTTGTGGGAACGGCATCTTTTGCAGCATTCGGTGTTAATGATGACCAGTTCTCTATGAACAGCAAAGACGGAAACCTCTGGATGAACATTAGCACAGACAACGGGCTTAACTCCAGAAACGATAAAGCTATGCCTTCGGTTGTATTCGGATTTGACCGCAGTGTTAATGACGAACTGACAGTTGGTTTTGCAATGCAGACTTATGATGGTACATATCGTGAGATTGATGCCAGCATCGGCAACACAGACCGCGCCGGTGTGACAATGGGCTTATACAGCATGTACAGACCTAACAGTGCGGCTTATGTTTCTGCTACAGGTTTGTTTGATTATTCTAGAAACGGTATGGAAGATTCTGATATGCTTAAAGGCAGAGTTAACAGCAACTACTCTGCTCAGAGCTATATGCTTGCTACCGAGACAGGATATGATATCGGGCACGGCTTAACTCCGTTTATGGGATTTGAATATGCTCATTATAATCGTAACGGATATAATGAAAAAACATCTGCTGGTTCTGCTTTATCTTACAACGACATGACATGGGATACATATGAGGTTCCTGTCGGTATGCGCTTTACTAAGCCTGTTACTTTGGGCGAAAGCGGCACTACTAAGGCAAACTTCTATATGGAAGCAGCATATGCTTATAACTTTGGTGATGTAAGTGCCAAGACTACTGCTATGGCTTATGGAAACGGCAATGCTTTTTCTTATGACGTGACCACAGAAGAAATGGGCAGAAGCAGTGTAAGATTTAAGACAGGGTTTAATATGGATGTTTCTGAAAAATCTAAGTTTAACTTTGGCTACCAAGCTGAAAGCAGAGACAACTATAATGACCACTTTGTTTCTACAGAATTCCGCTATAATTTCTAGTTAGGGATTTGGTTTAAAAGACGGCACAGAGTTTTATTCTGTGCCGTTTTTTTGGGTGATATATATTGATGCTATTGCGCCTAGGCTATGCTTGTGCTAGTTTGGATGTGTTTTGAGCCCTTAGAATTAAAGGGCGGTTTTTATGATATAGGAGTTTGAAATGGAGTTTTTACTTGATACTGCAGATATTGAGCAGATAAAAAAATATGTTGAGATTTATCCGGTTTGCGGCGTTACCAGTAACCCGAGTATATTAAAGGCTGAAGGCAAAATTGATTTGTTCTCGCATATGAAAGAAGTTCGTAATATCATCGGTAAAGATAAGACACTCCATGTTCAGGTAGTTGCCAGAGATTATGACGGCATGCTTAGAGATGCTGACATGTTGCGCGAAAAAATTGATGAGCAAGTTTATATTAAAGTGCCGACTACTGAAGCAGGGCTTAATGCTATCAGAACGCTGAAAAAGCAAAAAGCGAACATTACCGCCACCGCAATATATTATAGAGTGCAGGGTTTTATGGCTATGGCCTGTGGGGCTGACTATATTGCGCCATATTTTAACAGAATGGAAAATCTGGATGAAGATTCTGCTTTTATTGTTTCTGATTTTAGAAAGATTATTGAAAGAGAAAAATATTCTACAAAAATTCTGGCCGCAAGTTTTAAGAATATGTCTCAGGTGAATAACGCCATTTTGGCAGGGTCACATGCTATTACTATTCAGCCAGATACTTTGGGTGCAGGGTTTAACAATTTTATGGTTAAAAAAGCTGTCGATGATTTTTATAATGACTGGGTGAGTGTACAGGGTAAGGAAACAATATAATGAAGCTCGGAAAATATAAGCATTATAAAAAAGGGATGTATGAGGTTATCGGCGTGGCTCGATATTCTGAAGATGCAGAGAAAGAATTTGTGGTTTATAAAATGCTTTATGAAAGCGACTTTCCGTATGGTCAAATGTGGGTTCGTGACAAAGAATTGTTTGTTGACGAAGTTGAAGTAGATGGACAGATGGTGCCACGTTACAAATATGTCGGTGATTAGTTTTTATCGTATTTATAATGGCCGATGATTTTGTATTGAAAGAGGATGTCATCTTGTTGGGCGCCGCAACAGATGTTATGAATAATCAGCGGGTTGCCTTTCCAGCTTTTTTTATCAGAAACAATGCCTATATGAGGAGTAAACCCTTTAGGGTTTAAATTCCAAATAACGATATCTCCAGCATTAAAGTCTTTATCAAGAGGCAAGGTTTGTCCGTGTCTTTTAAAGAAGGTTTGAAGATTGGGAACACGACGGTGGTCAATGTTGGAATCGGGTTTTTTAAGACCCCAATTACGAGGATAAGAATCGAAGTTTTTTTTCATATCTTCATGGAGTTCTTTTTGCAAGTCTATGCCTAAATCACGATACGCTCTGATGATTACGTCTGCACAAACGCCGGTTTTTTTATCAACATCGCCACCGGGGTAATCAAGCTTTACATAAGAAGGGTCATAATATCTGGTTATGCCGATTTGGTTTTTGGCAGCAGCTACAAGCTTGTCTGCAAACCCTGCTTGAGCAGAGGTTGAGAACAGCAACAAAAACGCCAGTGCTAATTTTATGACCTTCATTTGGAAATCCTTATCTTTGTGCTTGTATTAGTAACACAGAATCTTATAATTGTCTCAAGTTTAGTGTTGAAAGATTAAAAAATGACTGAGAATAAATTGATTTTTGATTTTGGGACAAACAGCTTTAAGGCTTTTTTGTACGATGCAGATAATAAAATGCTGTTCCAAAAAAAGGTTGAGAATCGGCTTGGTGACGGAGGAAGCAATTCTAAAATATCCGGAGACAGCACCCAAAACGCAATAAATATTCTCAATGTAATTTTAGATGATGTCAAAAAATTTGGCCCTTACAGCACAAAAGCATTTGGCACAGAAATCTTTAGAATCGCTGAAAATGCCGGTGATGTAATTGATGAAATAAAAAATAAAACAGGTGTCGTGATTCAGGTTTTAAGCCAACAAGATGAGCTTGAGTATTATTGGAAAGGTTTGGTAAAAGACTTTAACCATGATGGTGATATTGCGGCAATTGATATTGGCGGTGGCTCGGTACAGTTTATGTATGGCGATAAAAACAAACTTAAAGGAAGTTATCTTCTAAAAACCGGGGCATTGTTTTTGCGCAAAATGTTTATTGAAAACGACCCAGCGACGGTTGAGGCTTATAAAAAGATTGAAGAATATATCGCAGAGCAGATTAAAGATATTAATGTTAAATTTGCGCCTAATACTCCATTTATTCATGGGGCGACCTCGGTGATAGATTTTTATACTGAGGCTAAGTTAAATCTTGTGCCATTTGAAAGCTCAAAATCACACCCGTATAAAATTGATTTAAAAGACAGCAGAGATTTTTATAACACAATGAAGATTTTGCCAAAAAATGAACGGGCAAAGTATTTTCCGTCACAGCCTGATTTTACAGACGGAGCATCTATTGGGTTGGCGAATGTATTATTGCTTGCTGAAAAAACCGGACTTACTTATGAGGTGCCAAGCAACCATAACTTAATCAATGGGTTTCTTTGATTTTGAGGAAGCCCAATCTCTAGTATCATTCAAGGCCTCTTTGCTAAGCCAAGCATCTTCGATATCAACCCCAACTTTATCGGCAAGGGCGTTCATCAAGATAAAAACGTCTGCTATCTCATGCTTTAGGCTGCTTTTATGTTCTTCAGGAACAGGCTCGCGGCCGTCGACATAAGTGCCTCTGATTTGGCGGAGAATCTCCCCTACCTCTTCACACATCAAAAGAGTTATGTGAAACAGATCAGTACTAAAGCCTCTTTCAGCACGAAGCCTGACTATTTCTTTTTGGATATCTTTTAGCTTTGAATTTTTTTTGAGCTTTAACGACATTAAATTTTGCTCCCAGTTTCTATTAACACTTTTATTTTAGTAAATTAAGGGTTACATTACAAATAGATTCTTTAAGGAGGGGCATAATATGAGGTACTTCAAATTTTTAGGGATTTTGGCGGTGATGAGCATGTTTGCAAACACTGTAAATGCAGAGACAATTAAGCTTAATAAGCCAGAGACTACCGGCGGCATGCCTTTAATGGAGGCTTTGGCACAGAGAAAAGCTTATCGAGACTTTAGCAATAAAGAAATTGATAAACAAACATTGAGCAATATTTTGTGGGCGGCATATGGAAAGAACGAGCGCGGGACACGTACTATTCCCACGGCGAGAAACCAGCTTAACCTAAAGATATATGCTGTGATGAAAGATGGGGTATGGTTGTATGATGGTGAGAAGCATGCTCTTAAAAAAATTATCGACAAAGACATTCGCCCTTTGCTGGCCAGACAGGAATATGTTATGGATGCTCCGCTTAACCTTATTTTTACAGGGACTGATGAGATTTATTCTGCAACGCATGCGGGCTCAGCCTACCAGAATGTGGCATTGTATACGGCCTCTAAAGGCATGATTAACGTGGTGAGAGGAATGATTGATAAAGAAGCCATTCACAAAGAGCTGAAGCTTGCGGCTGATGAGAAGATTATAGTTTCTCAGGCAGTGGGTTGGGCAAAATAACAAGGTTTTGGATTTTATGAAAATTGGCGTATTTGATTCCGGATTAGGCGGGCTTATTGTTACTAAATCTTTTTTAGAAGAACTTGGTGAGTATGACTTTTTGTATTATGGAGATACAAAAAATCTGCCCTATGGAGACAAGAGCGCGAAAGAAGTTTTGGAATATTGCATAGCAGCGACAGAATATCTGATAAGCAAAGACTGCAAGATGATTATATTTGCATGCAACACCGCATCTGCTGTTGCGCTGAGGTATTTGCAGCGCTCTTATATGCCGAAACACCACCCCGATATTAAAGTTCTGGGAGTGGTAGTGCCAACAGTGGAAGAGGCTATTGCATCATCATCAAAAGCGATTGGTGTGATTGCTACACAATCAACTGTTGCCTCTCATATGTACAAGGTAGAAATACAAAAAATTAATCCTGATATTAAAGTTCAGGAAGTGGCTGCGCCAGAGCTTGTGCCTGCAATAGAGGGAAATGACTTTGTAAAAGCCGAAAGATTGGTTAGAGAATATGTAAAGAAATTTGAGAATATTGACAGCCTCATACTAGGATGTACTCATTATCCGCTTCTGAAAAATTTCTTTAGAAAATATCTGCCTAGAGGGGTTATGGTTATTTCTCAAGATGAGTTTATGGGCAGGAAGATGAAAGAATATCTCAGCAACCACCCAGAGATTGTTGCCGTATTGGGAAAAAATAATGAGCACAAGTTTGTGGTATCAAAACTAAATGCTCATTATGAAAACGTGGCTGAAAAAATTATTCCCGGCATAAAAATTATGGATGCTTAGCAGGCGTTCTCAAACTCTTGCTTGAGGTCTCTGTCAAACATTTCCTTAATTACGCTCTTAACATCTGCACCTTCATATATTCCTTTATAAAGAGCCTGACTTATTGGCATATCAATGCCTTCTTTGTCTGCAATATTTTTAACGGCTTTTAGTGTATAATAACCCTCAGCAAGTTTGCCGAACTTTTCGCCTTTTACAAACATCTCTCCAAACATGCGGTTTTGGCTGTGTCTGGAAAACAATGTGGCTTCATAATCGCCCAAATGAGAAAGCCCGTAAGCGGTCATAGGATTGCCGCCAAAATGCTTGATAAAACGGCCCACTTCAACAGGTGCTCGAGCCATTAA
>JAISFX010000024.1 GCA_031263385.1 Lactobacillus sp. | reverse complement strand
GCAAGTTGTAGGGTTTGTTTTTAATGAAATCTCTTAGGTCGAATTCGTGCTCAGGGACGAACATTATCTCTGCCGGGCCGCCCACACCAAACCAAGTATGTTTGCTCATGGGGACATTGCTGAGATATTTGCCCCTGACTTTAGGGAGAATATCTAATATATCTTTTTTAAATTTCTTTGGTCCAAACATTATCACACCTATTATAAAATTTCTGTTTCAATTGCATTGGCAAGACGTGATGCTGCATCAGTTATGCCTGCCTTCTTGGCATTATTAGACATGGTTTTGAGTTTTTTAGAATCTTCCATGAAATCTTTTATTAAAGAGTTCAAATTTTTTGCAGTGAAATCAGGTTGGTCTACCCTGATGCCGCCTTTGGCATCAGTTACCTCCATAGAATTGTAGTATTGGTGATTGTCTGCAGCAATTGGCAGAGGTACTAAAATTGAGGGCAAGCCTATGGCCATAACCTCGGCAACAGAAGATGCACCGGCACGAGTTATGATTAAGCTAGATTCAGCAAAAAGCTCGTGCATGTTGCTGAAAAAAGGCTCTAAGATTATTTCGGAAGATATTTCTTTGTAAAGGGTTTTGGCAGTGTCTAAATCATTAGCGCGGCACTGTTGGATGAGCTTAATCTTTTTTTGAGTGCTTTTATTAAAAAGATTTATGGCTTCGGGGATGACGGTGCTGAATATTTGTGCGCCTTGGCTGCCGCCTAAAACAAGAATGGTGAATTTGTCCGATGAAGGGGGAAATGTTCTGTCTCTGATATCTGTTATAGCTTTGCGGACAGGCATGCCTGTTAAGATGATTTTTTTGTTGTTGGGAAGGTGAGAAGTTTTATTGAAGCTTGTGGCAATAAGAGCAGCATGTTTGCTTAAGAATCGGTTGGTGCGGCTCATGACGGAGTTTTGCTCGTGAATGACAAGTTTGATGCGTAATAAAATGGCGGCACAGCAACATGGGAAAGATGCGTAGCCACCAAAACCAACAACACAGGCAGGTCTGTTTTTTATGAGAATCCACATTGCCTGAAGAGTGCCAATTGCAGTTTTAAACAGACTTTTGATTTTGAACCATTTGGATTTGCCAACCAGAGCGCCTGCTAAAACAGCATGGTTTTTTATTTCTCCGAGTTTGCCTTTGTAATTATCTTTGCCGCGAGAATCGGTGATGAGGGCTAATTGATAGCCTCTTTTATCAAGCTCATAAGCCAGACTTTCGGCAGGGTAGACGTGACCACCGGTACCGCCGGCAGTCAAAACAATGAGAGGAGCTTTTTTCTTCGAGTTCCTTGTTTTTGATGTTTTAGTATTCGTCTTTGTCTTCGGCATGAACATTCTTTCTGGTTATGGCCAACAACATTCCTATTCCCAGCGAGGTAGCAAGTAGACTTGAGCCTCCATAGGAAATAAACGGCAAAGTCATGCCCTTGGTTGGCATCAGGTGCAGGGTGGATGCCATATTAATAATCCCCTGTAATCCGAATGATGCCGCAAGTGCGGATGCCGACAAGATAATAAAAAGGTTGTTGTCTTTTAGTGATATTATCATTGAGCGTATCACAATTGTGGCATAAATTGCAACAATTACTAAACACAAAATTATTCCGAATTCTTCTGCGGCGACAGGAAAGATGAAGTCTGTATGGGCGTCGGGGATGTTTAATTTTACAACGCCTTCTCCGGGGCCGCGCCCAAAAATGTTGCCGCTTTTGAATGCTTCTAGAGATTTTCTTACTTGGAAGCTTAGGTTGTTTTCAGAATCTAAAAACTGTTGGACACGGATTTGGACGTGGTCAAAAGTGAAATAGGCCAATACCAAAAGCCCTATGCCGACAATTCCCATTATGGTAACCAGAACAATAGAAAGGCCTGCCAAGAAGAATTGGAACAGCCAAATGGCAGACACAACGAGGCTCATTCCGACATCAGGCTGGAGTAGCAGCAATGCTACAGTAACAATAAATAGGCCGGTAGAGAGAAGGTTGCCGGGGAAGTCGCGATATTTCTTCTGTCCGTCAAAAAGCCACGCGGCGACAACTGCAAAGGTGGGCTTGATGAATTCTGAAGGCTGCAATGAGAAACCAAAGATGCGTATCCAACGAGCCGCACCTTTGGTTTCATCTCCCCAAAATAAGGTTGCTATCATTAGGGCAATGGTTGCCAGATAGCCTAATATGGCGATACGACGAATTGATTTTAGATTTTGCATTGATAAAAAAATCATCAGCGCAAAAGCTATGGGAAGGAAGAACAGTTGCTTTTTTACAAAAGAATATTTTCCGGAATGGGCACTGATTCTTTCGGCTACAGCAGGGCTGGCAGCAAAGATTAAAAAGATGCCGATAAGGATTAAGGCGATGACGAGGACAAGCAAGACCTTATCGACAGTCCACCACCAGTTACTTAATCTGCTTCTGCTGTTTCTGGAGAAAGATATCCAAGCCATTTTTTGCTCCTAAAATAATGTAGGAGTGAATAGGGAAAGGATACCAAGAATGGCTAAGATTATAGCAACAATCCAAAAACGTGTTACGACCGCAACCTCAGACCAGCCCTTTTGCTCAAAGTGGTGGTGGATTGGTGCCATAAGAAAAATGCGTTTTTTAGTTCTTTTATACCAGAATACTTGCATCATGACAGAGATGGCTTCAATTACAAAAACACCGCCGATGATTGCAAGAAGGACTTCTGATTTAAGCATTACGGCAATGGTTCCTAATAGAGCACCAAGGGCTAGAGAGCCTGTGTCTCCCATAAAGATTTTGGCAGGAGAGGCATTGAACCATAAGAACCCAAGACAGGCGCCAATAATGCTGGCACAAAGAACGGTTATTTCTGCAGACTGAGGAATACTTGTTATGTTTAATGATGTATCAGGAAGGCCGCAGATGGCTGCAATAATTAAAAATGCCGAGAAAGAAACTATCAGTAAGCCGGTTGATAGGCCGTCAAGTCCGTCGCTTAGGTTTACGGCGTTAGATGTTCCGGTGATTACAATCATTGCGAACGGGATATAAAACCAGAATAAGTTTAGGGCAAGATTGCGAAAGTAAGGGAAGTTGAGGTTGTAGCGTACGTTTTCAGGAGAGCCTTGTGAGATTACAATTACGGCAATCAGCGCAGTAGAAAACTGTAGCAGCAACTTCATTCTGGCGGTCATGGCGTTTGAAGTTTGTTTGGTTACTTTAACGTAGTCATCAATAAAACCTACAAAGCCATATACCAATAAGACAACAATGCTTATCCAGATGAACTGGTTGCCAAGGTTTGCAAAAAATAAAGTGGAAAGAATGGCTGATGCCAAAATCATCAGCCCGCCCATGGTTGGTGTTCCTTTTTTAGTAAGCAGGTGAGATTGAGGTCCGTCCTCGCGGATTGGCTGCCCTTTGCCTTGTTTTACTTTCATGAAGTTTATAAATTTTGTTCCGCAAAGTAAGCAGATGACTAAGCTTATGAAGAAAGCCAAAAGAGCTCTGATACTTACTGTGTCAGGCCCTATAAAATTATTAAACAAAGATAAAAGCATAGCAAAATGTCCTCATACTGGTGTGGTTTGTATGAGGCATTTTAAACCATAAAAGCTAAACTAAGAGTTAAGAATTCTTAATTTCCTAAATAGAGACTGCTTTTTTTGTAATTGTCGATAGTGTATCTGATTAAGACTCCGATGATGGCTGCAACAGGTACAGCAATCATGAGGCCTAAGAAGCCAAGCAATACACCACCGGCAAGCAAGGCGAACATTACCCATACAGGGTGAAGTCCTACACTGTCTCCGACGAGTTTGGGGGTTAGGAAGTTGCCTTCTAGGAATTGTCCAACTCCAAAAACAACGACAACCCAAATTACTGGAGTGTAAGAATCGAACTGGGCTAGAGCAACACAGACACTAACCACAAAGCCGGTGATGCTTCCGATATATGGAATGAAAGAGATTATACCAGCAATGAAGCCGATTAAGACGCCAAGTTCAAGGCCTACAAAATACAACCCAGTAGAGTAGAATGTACCAAGAATTACGCAGACACTTAATTGCCCACGGATGAAGCCGGCAATAGTTTTATCAATGTCTTTGGCGATTTTACGAATAGTGTCTTTAGAATCGCGAGGGAGCAGGCTGTCAATTTTTTTGATGAAACGTCTCCAGTCACGAAGCATGTAAAATGCGACGACCGGTGTAATAATTAATAATGATACAAGGTTGACGATAGCAAAGCCGCTGCTGATGACTTTTCTTAGTACGTTTCCGGCGATTTTGAGGCTGTTAGAAGCGTTATCATGAAGATAAGCGCGGATTTTTTCGGGGTCAAGGCTTGGGAAGTCGTCCTTTAAGTTCATTAGTACAGGCTCAAACTTTTTATATAATGCGGCAGTGTAACGAGGGATGTCGGTGATGAATTTGCCAAGCTGTTCATTAACAACGCTGATTAAAATTATGACTGCAGGGACCAAAATTATTAAGCAGATGAACAGCACCAGACAGGTAGCAAGGGTTCTGCTTAGGCCTAATTTTTCAAACTTGGCAGCGAAAGGGTCAAACAGATAACCGATGACAATGCCTGTTACAAATGGAAGAAGCACAGAACGGAGGATGTAAACCAAAAAACAAAATGTAATGAATACGGTCAACCAAATGAGCCAGTTGCGGTTTGCTTTGATTGTTATAGAGGCTTCTTTTGCCATTATAATGCTCCTTAATAAGCTATTTTTTCAAGAAGGTAGAGATTGTCAAACTGTTGTAAAGAGTATCCTTTACTGCTTAGGGCTCTTTGCAGGTTTTCAATTGTGCCGGTAAATTCTATTTTAAGCTGGACTTTGCCATTGCTGAAGGCATCAGTATTTACATTATTGATTTGCTCAATTCTGTTGAGGTCTTTTTCTGTTTTGCTCCAAGATTTTATGTTGGGGTAGCTGTAAATGGCAGTGATAGAATTTTTGTTGATAATCTGATTTGCCTTTTGTTTTTTGACAATGTTATTTATTCTTTCAGCGGTTTTTCTGATAGCCTCAGTTATGACTGTGCCGTTTCCATCGACCTCAAAAACCTCAGGTGCTCCTGAAGAATAGGGGGTTATTTTTACCTCAAAATTGTGGTTGTGGTTGGTGTATGCCTCAACGACGTATATGTCGTTTATGTTGTGAATTTTTGCAATGCGTTCAAAAGCTTTTGGGCTTAAGGACATGATATCTTCAACGTCGATAGTGACATAAGATTTGATAGTGTGATATTTGGTTGAGCCTGCTTGGATTTCGCTATTGTTCCAGCCGGCTAACCAGATGTTGTCATCAGAAAAAAGCTTTGGTTCTGAGCTTGGGCTGTCACGATAGACAGGAATAATTAAAACATCTGAAGGGGCATCATTGATTAAAGGATAGCCTTTTTCTTTCATATAATCTTTTAAGAGCTTTTCATTGATGGTGACTCTGAGGTTTGCAATGTAACGTACGTTAGATGCTTTCTCATTGATGATTGCAGTTTCTCTGATGAAGTTGATGATGTGCTCAGGGCCAAGTTCATCAAACTTTGCAACGGTCTCGTCTGTGGAGATTTTCTTTAAAACGGTATTTAGGGCATTGCGGTTGGCAATGTTCATGGCTTTTTGTCTGGCAGTGGCAGCATCATCTGCAGAGACATCTACATAAACATCTGCTTTATATGTTCCGGGGTTTGCCAAGGCTATGGTGGGGAGAAAAAGTAACAAGGTTAATATGAGCTTTTTCAAAATGGCTACTCCTAAATAAATGTGGTGTCTTTTTAATAAAGTATTTGAAATTGAGGAGATATTAGTATATTTATCTTGATATTGCAAAAGTTTTTTAATTAAGGGGTAAAAAATGAGTGAAAGTAACTATCTGCAAAGGTTAGTCGATAAAGCAGCAAAAAATGTAAAGACTATTGTTTTGCCAGAGGGCGAAGATTTAAGAGTTCTTGAAGCAGCGCACATAATCAATCAGAAAAAAGCAGCGAAGCTTATTGTTTTGGGTGATGAAAACCAGGTTAAAAGTGATTGTGAAAAAAATGGTTGGGATTTTGATGGAGTTGAGATTGTTAACCCAAATAATTCTCCCAAGCTTCAGAGCTATGCAGATATGTTATTTGAACTTAGAAAAGATAAAGGAATGACACCTGAGCAGGCATTGGCAACAGCAAAAGATGCTAATTATTTTGGGGTGTTGATGGTTAAAAATAAAGATGCTGACGGAATGGTATCAGGTGCTAATCACTCTACAGCAGATACGGTTCGTCCGGCATTGCAGATTGTTAAGTCTAAGAAAAAGGGTAAGGTGGTTTCTTCTTGCTTTATTCTTATTGCAGACGGAGAAGAATATATTCTTTCAGACTGTGCCATAAATATTAATCCTACAGATGTTGAAATGGCTGATATTGCGATGGATAGTGCAGAGAGTGCTATCAGCTTTGGCATTAAGCCAAGAGTTGCGATGCTTTCATATTCTACATATGGTTCAGGCAAGGGAGAATCTGTTGACAAGGTGGCATCTGCTACAAAAATTGCTAAAGGATATTTGGAGACAGATGAATATAAAGATTTGGGTATTGAGTTAGACGGAGAACTTCAGGTTGATGCAGCTTTGGATGATGTCGTGGCTAAGAAAAAGGCCCCTGCGAGTAAGGTTGCCGGTAAGGCAAATGTTTTGATATTTCCTAACATTGATGCAGGGAATATTGGGTATAAGCTATTGCAGCGTTTGGGTCATTGCGAGGCTTATGGGCCAATGTTGCAAGGGCTTAATGCGCCTATTAATGATCTTTCTAGAGGTGCTTTGGTTGAGGATATTGTTGGGACTATTGCAATCACGTCTTTACAAGCAAAATAAAATCCGCTCTATGGTCAACTAATACAGACTTTGCGGATAGCCGGCTTGGTTATGTAGTTTATCTACACTCATATGTCGGATTTTATTAGAGTGCGAAGTCGTCAAATAATTTGAAAAATGTTATATAAAAAGGGAACTATGATGAAAAAAATATTAGTACTAAATGCAGGATCTTCTACTTTGAAGTATCAATTATTTAATGTTGATGGTGACAACTATGATGTTGTGGCAAAAGGAAACGCAGAGCGCATTAACAGAGATGCTTCATTCGTAAGTATTAAACATGGTAATGAGGGCAAGCAGGTTGATGTGGTGATGAGCTCACACAAAGACGCGTTGGATGCAGTTTTAAAGCTTTTGCTTGAGACCGTTATTTCTGATTTGGGTGAGATTAGCGCTATTGGTCAGCGTGTGGTTCAAGGTGGTGCATACTTCAAAGAATCTGTTTTAGCTACTGAAGATAACATTAAAAGAGTTGATGAGTATTCATCTTTAGCACCCTTGCACAACCCAGCAGCAGTTATGGTTATTCGTGCAGCACAGGAGATTTTGCCAAATGTAAAACAGGTTTTGGTATTTGATACTGCATTCCACCAGACTATGCCTTATGAAGCATATACTTATGCTTTGCCTGAAGAGCAAATTACAAAATATAAAATTCGTCGTTACGGCTTCCATGGTACATCACACAAATATGTATCAGAGCAGGCTATAAAATTTGTTGGTGAAAACAGCAAAATTATTACTTGCCACATTGGCAGCGGCGCATCTATTACAGCTATTAAAAACGGCAAGTGTGTTGATACATCAATGGGAATGACACCTTTGGCGGGTATGGTTATGGATACTCGTACCGGTGATATTGACCCATATATTCCTCTATACATTATCAAGACACAAGGTTTGACACCTGATCAGGTAAGCGACATGCTTAACAAAGAAAGCGGAAAAGCCGGTCTGACAGGGTATAGTGATTCTAGAGATTTCCAAGCAGCTTATGAGCGCGGAGAGCCTAAAGCTATTAATGGTATGGAAGTGTTTATATACAGCATTGTAAAGTTTATCGGCAGCTATACTGCGGCAATGGGAGGGCTTGATGCAATAGTCTTTACAGCAGGTGTTGGAGAGAACTCATCATTAGTTCGTAAATTGGTTTTGGATAGATTAGCTTACATGGGAATCGATCTTGATGAAGAGAAAAACGAGCAGCGCGGCTTTATAAACGAGATATCTAAGCCTGGTTCTAAGGTTAGGGCTTTTGTTATTCCAACAGATGAAGAGTTGGTAATAGCACAGGACACAGTAAAGCTGATATAATGGCCAACTAATACAGAAACTGCAGATAAAATGCTCAGTCATGTAGTTTATCTACACTCCGTTCGCATTTTTCTTGGTTTCTTATTATGTGACTCATTGTATCAACTTTATTAGAGTTGCTTATGTGGCCATCTAATGCAGAAACTGCAGATA
>JAISFX010000001.1 GCA_031263385.1 Lactobacillus sp. | reverse complement strand
GGCTTTAATTGTTCCATATAACTCACTCATTCCTTCAACAACAATTCCTGTAAGTAAATTATAGTTGTTTTTACTATTTAGTCTATCATTAATGGCTTTTTCGGTTGGGCCGTCTGGTTTGATTATTCCATCGACTTTAAGACCGTTTTGTTTTTGAAATGTTTTGATACTTTCAAACATCTGTTGGTCAGCGAAACCCTGCATACCCCAGCTTGGTTCTTCGTATAATCCTAAATCCTTCATGCTATATTTAAGGTTTAGAGTATCTTCTATATTGTTCTCTGAACCAGTTGCTATGGTGCGGTTAGTTTTGAAAGAACCGCTACCGGGGGACGACCTTGTATGTGCACTAATGCGAGCATCGCCTCTGGTATGAGATTTGACATTTACTATGCCTGATTTATCACCGCTCATTTTATCACCTCCTTTCTTGTTGTTAAATGTTATTGATACAAAAAACCGCCGAAGGGGTCTCTTCGGCGGGGCAAAGTGTTTTTTTAGTTTCTATATTAGCGATTTAACCCTAAAAATCCTAAGGTTGCATCAAGCGCGATATCATAGTGCTGGTACAGTATTATTAACGCCACAACAATCAGTATTGATTTTGATATTAAATTATATCTGCCTCCAGAAAATAAAGGATATTTATCCCAACTTCTTGGTCTGAAGCCTGATAATGCTATGTCTATTAAAATTAACAAATCAAAAATTATTAATGCTGCATTTAGAGGTACTATATATTGCAATATAAACGCCAAAATTACAATATACATTGAAACCAACTGAAATATTAAAATAGGTATTTTGTATATTAGGTTTCTCATATTATATCGCCTTTTTCGTATTAAACATTCGCATATGTTAATATTATTTAATGATTAAAACAATACTATTATTCATCATTATATTTTTTATATAATTTAGCTCCATTTTTTAATAAACTTCCTATACCTTCATTTATTAAACTTCTAGCCAGAGGGCTGCCTGAACGACCTAAGATATTATTACTGAATCTATATCCTATATAATTTCCAGCGATACCTAATCCAATATTCTTTGCATAATCTTTCTTTTCGTTTTCGCTGACGCCGACTCCATAGGTGCCTCCAGTTGCTATTGCTTCAGTTATGTTTTTTCTAGACTTAACACCTAGCGGTGCGGTTTTTGCAGCTTTGAAAGCTTGTCCAGCGGGGCTGGATATTGCACCTATTGCTTCAGATGCTCCTGTTAGGAATGGGGACTCTCTGTATGCTTCTTCCAGATGTGCTCGGCGATTATCTCTGTTTTCAATGTAGCCCCTTTTTATGGCCTCAGGAACGGTTTCGTTTTTTTTATTCCATTTAGGGTTTAGACTGCCTATACCATAACCAATGCCTCCTAATACGCCCTCTATCTCATCAGAGAATCCTAAAGATTGTCCTTGCATCGCAGCAGCTGAAGAATACTTCGCTTTTCTCAGAATCTGCTTGTAAAGGTTTTCATTTAATTTCTTTTCTGTTTCCCCGTTTGGAAAGATGTTGCCATCGACAGTTAGACTATTGTCTTTTTGAAAGTCTTTTACACTGTTTAGTAACGATGTTGACGCGTAGCCATCTATGCCCCAATCAGGAGCTTTATAATATCCTAATGAAGATAATGCTTCTTTTAGTGATATATTATCTTGCGGGTTGCTGTTGTAAGGGCCTCCAAATTTTTCTTTAACTCTCACGCTTGATGGTGGGGTGCTCCTTGTATGGGCAGATACCTCTTGCCCATTTCTGGTGTAAGAGCTTACATGGACGATGCCAGATTTCGTTTCTGCCATTTGTTTGTCTCCTTTCTTGTTGTTAAATGTTATTGATACAAAAAACCGCCGAAGGGGTCTCTTCGGCGGATTTTTGATACACTAAGGGCAAGTGGCATTTGTAGGTGTAACACCACTTTTTATAAAAATCAATAAAACAATTATTACTTGTGTATAAATATTTTAGACAATCCTTAATTACATCGCAAGAATCGCTATTTTCTATAGGTTTCATCAAGTTTCTTCTCTATCCTTAGCAGGTGAGATGTCAGTCTGTTTTCGACATCTTTTAGATAATTATTTGATACATAGTTTCGGGCGACATGAAGCTTGAACTCTTGGAGAGAATCCTTTAACAAGGACAGGCTCTCTTCATTTTCTTTTCTATGCTTAAGCCCCCATTTTAAGATGGCTGCAAAGATAGGAAGTTCTATCATGGTCAGCCATTTGAATATTTCCGTGGACATGTTTTTATACCTCAAAGTTAGTTTTAGCGGTGAACGGTTTTGATGAGCCCTGCCATTGTTGGGTGTGGTGGTCTTTGGCGTTTATCTGAGCGTTTTGAAACCTTATAGGCTCTGATAAAATACAGCCGGCGACAGCATCTAAGGCGTCATCCTTGCAATTGGTGTTTGCATTCCATTCTCGCATTTCTTCAATAAAAGGAGTCTGCCAGATTTTCTCGTGAACATTTAGGGCTCTTTCAGCTAAAAGAACCTCGAATGCCTCTAAAATTCTGGCAGATTTACTATGACTAGAATAATTTTCAAGCACGGCAACTCGTTGCTTTTGCTGTGCAAGCTTTTGTCTGAGAATCGAGGGTAGGAATTTTCCAATTCCATTGCTCTCTACCCTGACAAAGGGGATATGGTTTCTTTTCAGAAAGGATATTACTTTTTCACACTGTAACGATGCGATGTTGTCTGAGCCGGTATCGGTTATAGTTATATATTCGATATCGTGCAGCCAATAGCGGCCTTCTTCATCG
>JAISFX010000149.1 GCA_031263385.1 Lactobacillus sp. | reverse complement strand
CGCTCTGCCCTCTACTTCCCACAAAGCACCACCATTAGTCACAACGTTACTCCCATTGTTCAGATACACATCCGTCGTCCCAAAAGAATAAAGCGGCAAAGCTGTAAAAGCTGCCGATGTGTTATCATCAATAAGTATAGGGCTATTGTCAAAAGTAACATCTCCTGAGGACAACCTCATAAAATCATTATTTTTTGCATATATATCCATATTACTAATAGTGTTGTTCGTATTGATAATGCTAGCACCAAAAACATTGCCCCCGCTATTTGACTTATTATCTGTAATTATAATTTTGTTTCTGTTAGTAGCATCTCCGGTAAATGTAGCGTTCGCCAACACAAGACCTGTAGTGATTTTACTAATATTATTGTCTATAAGAATATCCATATTCGTAAAAATCAAATTAGTATCATTCAGACCATCAAAATTTCCGTTAGTAACCGTATTATTACTTATCTGGATAAGTCTGGCTGTACCGTCATCTGCCGTAAACTGAGACCCCTGTGAAGCAGTGTGCGCCGACAAACCATTAATCATGTCAGTCGCTGTGTTACCATCTATAATTATGTCATAGTTATGAAACCTTATAATTCCTCCATAATGATATATTGCATCCATAGATCTAGCCTCATTATCCACAAACTTAAATACTTTTGAATACCCTTGGTCAGCATAAACTCTTGAGTTTGTACTTGTACTTTGATAGCCGTATAAACTACTTGTTGCGGTATTGCCACTCATCTCAATATTGATATTTTTAATTTCACTATTGGCACTGTTATCAATCAAATTAAGACCGCCACTACTGTTATTATCATAAATTCTCAACCAGTTCTCAGCATTAAGAGAGCCGCTGATATTCAGCACCTCAGACCCTCCTCCCGGAGAATTTTGCCAACTTGAATAAACAAGCCTTGTAAAACCGGCATCATAACCTGTGATATCTATATCCATATTCTCTATTGTAATGAAACCGGCATTAATAATCGCTGAGTCATTAGAACCTGTAGCATCAATAGTTAACTTATTTGAACCATCTGTATTACCGATTATATTAACATACCCCAAGCCCGTTCCGATAGCCATGGATGTATTTGCTTCAAGATAAACATTCATATTCTCAATGCTTAACTCTCCGCCGCTATCAACAGAAATTCCACCGTCATTATCATGTATATACAATGTCTCTGTGCCGGATACACCCACTACCCTGCCTGCAGCATTAGGGCCTATATAAATTCCTTCAGAATTATCATAAACATTTATATCGGCAAATGTCACAACCTCCCACGGAGCTCCGCCGTTTTTGTTTGTCGCTCTCATTCCTGCTCCTGATGAGTTCCCGGAATAATCCGTTTCAACAGAGAGGTTGGCATTTTGGTTTTGTATTGTGACAGAATACGCATTGCTGCTTATCAACAAACCTGCCAAAATACTTGTGTACAACAGTCTCTTCGTCATGGCTAAACTCCTAAATCTATTAAAGAAATAGTTCATGCAGCCGGTTGCTGGACACAAAAAAGCATCTGATTAAAACACAGTCAAAAATATATTTGCATTCACCAAAACCAGCCTTTAGTCACACGTCCAAAGTCTAAGCTTAAGTTCACGTCAAATAGTCACTATAAATTCTAAGTAGATTAGATAACCGCCCTGAAGATAACTAATTACTATAGCTGGGCTAAAAGAAAAACTCATACTGGAGTTCAAAAAAACAGATACACATATAATATGCGTTCTTTAGATTACAATACCACTACCATAAAAATCTAAACATTTTATTAACGCTGAGCTAAACATCAATTCATTCATTTCTTCATCTTCAATGCGCGTTGTACCACTGTTTCAAGCTTTGATAAAAAGTTTGACCTATCGTCTTTTGAAAACGCAGAATGAAAACTTCCTTTTTCACCAATCTCTCGCATAAAATTGTTTATCTCTCTAGAGCTGAGCGCCATACCGATATTATCTTCCGTAAACTCTGAGCCATTTGGCCTCACGGCATAAGCCTCTTTTTTCAAACATCTCGATGCAAGAGGAATATCAGAAGTTATAACAATATCTGCCTTTTCAATATTATCGGCAATCCAATTGTCTGCCTCGTCTGGTTTTTTTTCAACCACTACCTGCTTAATTTCTGTAATTGAAGCAGGCATTCTTATCCAGCTGTTACTAACCATAACAACCGGTATAGAATGCCTTTCTGCAACCTTAATAACTTCATTTTTTACCGGACAAGCATCTCCGTCAATATATACGCTAACCATAACTATACTTTTTTCTTCTTAACTTTGGTTGTCTTTTCTTTTTTAACAGCAGGAGCACTCTTTTTTGCTTTTTTCGCCACAGGTTTTTTATCGGCTTTTTTAGGCTTAACCATTTCATCAATCTCAGATAAAACTTTTTTATAAGCTTCATTAATCTTCATAATCTCACGTTTACGAATAGCCTTCTTAAGCTTAACTTTCTCGTTTATCTCCTGCATTTTCTCTGGGAACAAAACAACATAAGATATATATGTAAAAAGTATAGTGCACATAATCACAACACTAAGAGACATATTTGTATCTCTTTCCACACTGTACAAATAGCTCCCCCACATCACAAACATCATCATTGCATAAACCGCATACCAAGCCAGTTGTTTTCTGTTTACATCTTTGATAAAAAACAATAGCGGGTTAAACATGCACACTAATGCATATATAAAATGGAACCCCAATACCGCCTCAACCAACGTCCTCATGCTGTCACTCCTTAAATAACAATATTCTAATTAATGCTACACCTTACACCATTAAAGTCAAAATATTTTAAGCATATAAACAACAAAACCCCGTTCACAAAAACGGGGCTTTGCTTCATCTTAATTTGATTACATTTGTTTGCCGGCAGCCATAGAGTTTACAACATCATTGCTCATCGTTGTCTCTTTAGCCTTTCCTTTAACAGGCTGCGCCAAACCTCTGGCCTCCAGAGTGCTCAATGTCTCTTTAAGAAAAGCAGCTTGTCCATATCCGCCTTGTTTAGCATGCCAGTGGTCGCTTGAGTTATAAGCCTTATCCAACGCTTCTGCAGCTTGAGGGTTTTGCTCTTTAGACAATTCAAATTCATGACGCACAATACTTATTGCAACACCTTCAAGCACACCTCTGTCAATTAGCTTTTTATCTATGGCATCCTGCACATAAATAGACCCACCCGAACTATATGTTACATCTTTATTCTTCTGCGCTTCCCTAACAATGCCCCCTGGTCCTTTTTCAAACATTCCCTTTCCACCGGTCTCAATGGTCCTGTCTGCAATCTCGGCAATCCTTCTTTCGCCTTCAAGCCTTACGGCTGCATCCTCTGGCTTAAGTCTCCCATTTTGAACATCTTTAGCAATATACATTTCCATTTCCTGCAGATGTCGCTCTGCCCCGGGCGATAATTCTCTATCCATAGCGCGTCTCCTAAATCATTAAACATGAAATTATTGTATCATATATACACCATCGTTACTAATAAACTGTTAAAACAACGCATAATTTTAATATTCCTGTAACATATAATTAGCTATTTATTCACTTTTTTTAACTAGAATCTGATGAGATATAAAGGAGATTAAATTGGCAAAAGACATCGGCTAACCAACCTCAGAAAGACGTGCGTTCATCATCATAGAAAACGCAGG
>JAISFX010000095.1 GCA_031263385.1 Lactobacillus sp. | reverse complement strand
CATTTATTATATATTTGCCGGTGGTTATTAAAGACAATAAAAGGATAGAATACAAATGTTAAAAAGAACTAAAATAAAAGATGCCTTACAAGCATCTGCACCCATGGCCGAGATTTTAGTCAAAGGCTGGGTCAGAACCAGAAGAGATTCCAAAGATTTTTCATTTATAGAGTTAAATGATGGTAGCAGCTTAAAAAACATCCAAATTATTGCCAATAATAACCTTAATAATTACGAAGATATCAAAAAGCTTACTACCGGTTCATCTCTGGCTGTTACGGGAGAATTGGTTGAATCAAAAGGTGGCAAACAAAAATACGAGATTATTGCCTCTAATGTAGAAGTATATGGCTTGGCAGAAGAAGACTTTCCTCTGCAAAAGAAGCAACACACGGATGAATATTTGAGAACAATCGCTCACCTGCGCCCCAGAACCAACAAATACGGCGCTGCATTCAGGATTCGTTCTGAGTTAGCCTATGCGATTCACAAATTTTTCAACGAGCGCAACTTCAGATATGTGCATACACCAATCATAACCGGCTCAGATTGCGAAGGTGCCGGAGAAATGTTCCGTGTTACCACTCTTGATATGGAAAAGCTCCCTAAGAAAGACGGCCATATTGACTATAGCGAAGACTTTTTCGGCAAGCAGACACATCTTACTGTATCAGGCCAGCTAAACGGCGAAATGTATGCCATGGGCTTGGGTGATATTTATACTTTCGGCCCAACTTTCAGGGCAGAGAACTCTAATACTCCACGTCATGCGGCCGAGTTCTGGATGATTGAGCCTGAGATGGCCTTTGCTGATATAAATGACGATATGGATTTGGCCGAAGATATGGTCAGATATTTGGTAAAACACATCATGACCCACTGCGCTGATGACGTTGAGCTTTTCGCCAAGTTTGTAGACACATCGCTGTTAGATACCTTAAACAACATCATCAACAACGACTTTGCTCGCATAACTTATACCGAGGCTATTGAGCTTATGCAAAAATCAGGCAAAAAGTTTGAGTTCAAACCTGAATGGGGTATTGATATGCAAACCGAGCATGAGCGTTATTTGGCTGAAGAACATTTCAAAAGACCCGTAATCGTTAGAGATTATCCTAAAGAGATTAAGGCGTTTTATATGCGCGTTAATGACGATGGCAAAACCGTTGCCGCGATGGATGTCCTTGTTCCTCGCATTGGCGAGTTAATCGGTGGCTCTCAGCGTGAAGAGCGCCTAGATGTCCTTATCAAAAAAATTGAGGATATGGGAATGTGCGCAGATGATTATGACTGGTATCTGGATTCTCGCCGTTATGGCACAGTTCCTCATGCCGGATTTGGTCTTGGCTTTGAGCGTATGATGATGCTTGTAACCGGCATCACCAACATCAGAGACACACTTCCTTTCCCAAGAACACCAAATTCAGCAAACTTTTAAGGAAAAGATATGAGATTAGGGTGTATCGACAGTTAGTTATTGTCATTGGTGCTAGAACAAATTGTTTCTGGCTAAGAATTTTTTTGCAGGTGGTGCTATTACACCATCAAAGAAAAATTCTGAAGGCAGAGGCTATTTGGGCAGCATCTAAAGGACATTTTTATAACTGAAGATACCCCTGACTAAAAGATGCAATATAATTACGGAGGGTTAAAATGCCAATGATAATAAGTAGCTTTCGATACACCCTATACCTTTTGATATTCTTTATGTGCTTAACTTCGGTTGCTCATGCTTCAGTTTTTTCTGAGAAAAACGAGCAGGGCATCCCTTTGTGTGATGACTATTATCTTATGATGAATGTTTCAGACGGCATTAAAGAATATCAAAAGAATAATCCTCCGTACAACATAATAGAGCTTCGCAAGCAAAAGCTGGTTCTAAAGAACCTTAACAACTTCAGCGAAGTTCCAGTTACCGGATTCTCTCAGCATGATGACTTTGAAGTTGCCCGAGATCTTGTTGCCCTCAAAATCAACAATTCTCTTTCTGACGACAACATTCGTCTTTGTAAAAACTCCGCCGAGAACCAAGAAATCCCGATTTACCTCATGATTTATTATCTCAACTACGAGATATTCATAAAAATCCTAAACTTTGCACCGGCTCACGAAGAATTTGTTATAAAATATCAACAGCTGGGTTGATTTATTCTAAAAAAAGTACTAAATTTATCAATTGTGAATGATAACAACATTGTTGAATGTCTCATGTTTTAGATAGGAGCGTTTTAAATGACAACAGGTTCAGAATTAATGGTTATTAAACCTTCGGCAAATCTTCCAATGATTGTCGAGGAGAACTCTTTATTCTCGTATCTTGAAAAAATTAAAAAGTTCCCTGTTCTTAGCGAAAAAGAAGAACAGAACCTTATAAGTGACTTTCATGAAACCGGCAACCTCGATTCTGCACACAAACTTGTAGTTTCTCACCTTCGTCTGGCTGCCAAAATTTCCTATTCATACCGCCGCTATGGCCTTCCTATGGCAGATATTATATCAGAGGCCAACATTGGCTTAATGCAGGCTGTTAAAAAGTTTGATTTAAGCAAGAATGTAAGGCTCTCAACTTATGCCATCTGGTGGATAAAAGCCGCAATTAATGACTTCGTTCTTCGCTCTTGGTCTTTGGTAAAAATCGGCACTAAAGCTGCCCAGAAAAAGCTTTTCTACAACCTAAGCCGTATCAAAGCCCGCTTGGGTATCTATGATAATAAAGCCTTAGAGCCAAAAGTTGTCAAAGATATAGCTCACGAGCTTATGGTTGAGGAGCAAGACGTTGTCGAGATGAGTGTTCGTTTGTCAGGTGACAAATCCTTAAACGTTACTATTGATGAAGACGGCGAAAGCGAGCAAATTGACATGCTTGTTGATGCTTCCCAAAATCTTGAGGAAAAGTACGCCCGCAAAGAGCAGGCCGGCATCAAGCATAAGGTTTTATATAAATGCCTTTCTAAATTAAACGAGCGTGAGCAAGAAATCGTCAAAGAGCGCATGCTCACAGACAAACCTATTACTCTTGAAGAATTGGGCGTAAGGTTCAACATCTCTCGCGAGCGAATTCGCCAGATTGAAAAGCGCGCCTTTGAAAAACTCTCTGAACTTGTAAAATTAGAGCTGAAAGCAGCATTATGAGCATATATAATAGTTTAGTGACCGCAGGGATTGATAACCCCGGTCTCGAGACTAGAATGATTGAGGATTATGCTAAAAGACATAATCTTTCCCAAGACCAAGTTAATGAGATAATAAATCAGCGTATCTTAAAAACACCTCTCGATAAGTTGCTCGGAGAAAAGGGCTTCTATAAGCACATTTTTTGCGTAAGTGAAAACGTGCTCAGTCCCCGTCCTGATACAGAAGTCTTGGTCGAAAAAGCCGTTGATATAATCAAAGTAATGGGGAAGGGGGCTTCACCTCGTACGATACTTGATTTGGGGACAGGCTCTGGCTGCATTTTATTGTCTATTCTCAGCGACATCCCCGACTTAATTGGTGTAGGGGTTGATATCTCTGCCGCTGCTCTGGATATTGCCAAGCAAAATGCTGCAGCACTGCAGCTTGAAAATAGGGTAGAGTTTTTCCAACGAAACTGGTTTAAGGATAAAATAGAAGGCCACTTTGACGTCATAGTCTCAAACCCGCCCTACATCCCAAGCACAGACATCCCCAACCTTGATGTTGAGGTCAAAGACCACGATCCTATGCTTGCCCTTGATGGCGGTCAAGACGGTCTTGATAGTTATAGAAAAATCGCCGAAATCATCCCTAATTTATTGAATAAAGATGGCTATGTGTTGTTAGAGGTTGGCATCAATCAGGCACAAGATGTCGCGAATATATTTACCAAAGCCGGGC
>JAISFX010000043.1 GCA_031263385.1 Lactobacillus sp. | reverse complement strand
TATCCGCCGGTTAACAAGGTATATGCCGCTCTTGGCATCAAAGCGTCTATCCCCGGATATGGATTAGAGTTTCAGAACGTTACACGTAACGAGTTTGAAGAGGACTATATTTATAAAATGGAGATTAGAGGCTTTGTGGTGAACACATCAAAGCATGTGGTAGATGTGCCAACAATACAGGTACAGATGCTTGATAAAGATACTAATGTGTTGCAAACCACAGACACAAATGTTCCGGTAACAAAACTTGCCCCTGAGGGAAGAATATCTTTTGTGGCGTTGGTTGTTAAGCCTTCGAGCTTTACAAAATATGTAGTGCTTACTTTTATTGATTAGATTAAGTGTGATGTTATATTTATCTGGCTTAAGCATCTGTCAAAATGCTTAAGCCAGATTTTTTTGATGTTCCTAATCTTCATGTTTTACTTTTTCTTCTTAGACTTAATTGAAGTCTTACCACATAGTTTCTTCTTAATAGCATCTCCCTCAGGAGTGCCTTCCATGCCTGCCATTTTATGCAAGAAGGAAACGTTCTGAGAAGAATCGTGAACAACTTGTTGTGGGAATGGAATCTCGATACGGGCTTCTTCAAAGCGGCGCTTAATCTCACTTCTTAACTCGCTGGAGATACTAAGCCTGCTCATAACATCTGAGATATAAGCTCTGAGTTCTAAGTCGAGACTGCTTTCACCAAAACCTGTAAAGACTACATAAGGAGCTGGCTTTTTGGTGACTTTAGGGTGTTGGCTTGCGATATCAAGCAAGATTGATTCAACTTTTTGTAAATCTGTACCATAGGCTACGCCAACTTTAATCTCGGCACGGCCAAGTTTGTCATGCCAAGTCATATTTATTAAGTCGCTGGATAAGATTGTGGCATTTGGAATAATGACATTGGCACGGTCCCATGTCTCTATTACTGTTGCACGAATGTTTATTTGTTTTACCAGACCTTCGCGGCCATTTATTATCACCCAGTCGCCGATTTTTACAGGCCTTTCAAACAGAAGGATAAAACCAGAGACAAGGTTGTTTACAATGCTTTGCAAGCCGAAACCGATACCAACTGATAATGCACCAGCGATAATGGCAAGAGAGCTTAAGTTGCCGCCCATTACAACAATGCCAATTAGAATTGCAACAATGAACCCAACAAAACCAAATCCGGAACTTAAGGAGTGCTTGATGCCGGTGTCTATGTCCATACGGCCCAATACGTTTTTAGATATTCTTCCTTGGAGGAGCTTTACTACCAACAAGCTGACAACGAAGGCTGCAATACCCATAAATATAGATATAAGAGATATACTAATGCCGCCAACCTTGAAGCCCATTAATATCTTTTTGCCGCTTTGCAGCATCAAATCTGTTGAGACACCCCAGATAGTCAAGACTGTCATGGCTGCCAGCACAAAGAGTATTGGATATAAAAGCAAGCCCATCCAGAAATCTACCTTCTCAACCAACTTTCTTCTGTATTTAAAGTTTTTGAAAAACAGTTTAGAAAGAAGAACACGGTGCGAGATTTCTTTTACAGACTTCCAGAATATTATAAATACGCCTAAAGTTATGGCGGTGCCGATGGTTCTGTTTAAGATAAACAATGACAAGTTTGGATAGCCGAATGCACTGGCGAGAAATACACCGCCACAAAGCAGAGCCGCGAAGAAGTTTATTTTTTCTTCAGTAGTGCTAGGCTCAAGGATGTCATCTTCGGATATTAAAACATTTTCATCATCGTCATCTGTTGATGTGTCTTGAGGCACGATATAGGTTCTTTTTATAATCAAATAAATGCTGAATGATTTAACTGCCGCAGAGGCAACTTTAAACAGATATATCAACTCTTGAGAATAGTTAGCAGAAACCGCCACGCCCTGAATAAAGTTTACAATGCTGATAGCAATGATTGCAAAATAAAATGCGGAGGTGAGCCTTTTGGCTTTTTCAGAATCGACACTTATGATACGCCATCTCTCATAATAAGGGGCGTAGATAACTCTTGCTAAAGCACAGGCTACAAAGATAAACAGGCCCATCCACAAAAATCTGGTCAAGACGAGACCAAAGAAGCCAACAGTCAAAATACCGCCATGATAAATCCACGCAAGAAAGCCTCCGATGATAAGGGCCGGCAAAATTCCTCGTGCAATAGCAACGGTTACAGCCATAGCTACCTTGGTAGCATAGCGAGGGTTCTCAACATCTTCGGGATAGGCGATTTTGGTCATGATGTAACGACGCAAGAAGATGCCCACCAAAATAGTTACTAAAACAGTGAGCAAAACCGGAAGCATGTTATGCTTAACATGGTCTTTCTGTTCATCTTCTAAATCATGAAACCAGACGTAAGGCGAGCGGACAATATCAATAAAGAAATCTAACGACAAAGCCAGAGACTGCAAGAAAACATTAGGGTAGACGATTGGGGTTTGCTTGCTCATCATGTTTGAGAAAAGTTCTTGGTTACGAGTGTTAAAGATTACGTTCTCAAGCTCTTCAATTTTTGCAAGTGCAATATCTGCATTGGCCAGCTTTGACTTGAGGTCCTGAACCTCTGAGTTAAACTCTAGCCTTTTACTGCTTATATTCTGTGCTTCGGTTTCTCCTTCGGCTGGGCCTTCGCCCAAAGCATCAAGTTTCTTCTGTGCATAGCTTAGATTTTGCTCTATATCCTTTTTATAGTCCTGTACGGAGCTTTGGGCCTCAGCAAGCTCTTTGACATAAGAGTTCATGTCGCTTTGAGACACCTGCCCGCTTTTTAAGATATTTTCAATATTAGAAAACCTTTTGTTAAGGTCTGCATAATTAAGCTCATTACCGCTTATGGATGCAACTATCTGGGTCACAGCATCTACCTCTATTGCTTTATCTTGAGCATAAGCAAGGCTTATTATTGATAAAAAGCAGAAGGCTAGGATAAAGAGTTTTTTCATGGAGCTTCTCCGGACTTTTATTTAATTTTGTTTATAATCTGATAGGCGTTTTTAGCAATTCCTACTCTTAAGTTGTCAGCAACGGACCAAAAGCTTATGCCGTTTTCGCAAGAGATATCTTGGCGCAAGCGAGAGACATAGACATTATTCTCTCCTTGTACATCTGTTAATGTTACATAACCACCTTCTAAATTTTTATTAAAAACTACAACACCTTTTGTATTTTTTATGATTTGGGTAGCATCTTCAATATCTATATCTTTTTCGCATTCGACATTTATGTATTGAGCATTGCCCACAAAAGAGGCAACAACTGCGCAGTTAGCATGGACTTTGACATCGTGATTGAAAATCTTTTTTACCTCGACATTTATCTTCCACTCGTCAGAGGTTTCATCACTCATAAATTCTCCAACCTGAGGGATGACATTGAAAGCTATCTGTTTATTGAAAACTTTTTTATCATCTTCAAGCTGAGTGTTCATGAATATTTTGCGGGTCTGGTTGAAAAGCTCGTCCATTGCCAGCTTGCCATAAACCGAAGTGGATGTGTATGTAGAAAGGATTATTCTTTTTATGTGATATTTACTGTCTATTTCTTTTAAAGGCAAAAGAAGCTGATAAGTATTGTATGAAGGAATCGATATTAAAGAGGCTTTTGAGAGTTTGTCATCATTAAAGCCGCTAACAACCATTGGGCTGTCAGGGTTGCTTAGGCTTGAGCCGGTGCAGTCTATGACTCTTATACCTGCCTTTAAGGCCTTCGGAATATATCTTTTTGCAATTTCTGCCGTGGTGCTGAAAACAGCAAGTTGAGCTTTAGAGAAATCAAAGCTATCAAGATTATGGACATCTAGCTCGGCATCTTCTCCGTAAGAGACCTGATTGCCTAAAGGCATGTTGTTTTCTACAGCGAATACGTCTTTAGGGTCTGTTCCGTCTTCTTCTAAAAAGGCCAGAATTTCACGGCCTATATTTTCCATTACACCAACTATTGCTATTTTCATTAGAATCTCCTTTTTTATGAGACTATCATATATTTTTTAGAATGGAATCATTTTAATAAAAAAAAGCTCCCAAATTATGGGAGCTTTTCTTAATCCGGTTAGGATTATTTTTTTCTGCCAACAGGCTTTTTACCTGTATTAGTTTCTTTAGCAGGTCTTTCTTTCTTAACCTTTGGAGCTTTAGGAGCTTCTGGGTTAGCCAATTTCTCTGCTTTTTCTGCTTCACGAACTTTTGCTGCTGCAGTCAAGTCATCAGCAATACGAGCCGAACGGCCGCGAAGAGCTCTAAGGAAGTACATCTTAGCACGACGAACTTTACCAATACGCTCAACTTCAACCTTAACAACGTTTGGAGAATATAGAGGGAAAACTCTCTCTACGCCTTCACCAAAAGAAATTTTTCTAACTGTGAAAGATGAATTCAATCCATCAATCTTACGAGCAATACACACGCCTTCATAAACCTGAATACGCTCACGTTCGCCCTCTTTTACCTTAGTGTGAACTTTTAATGTATCACCGGCTTTGAATGCTGGAAGCTTTTTGCCTTCCATTAATTTAGCAACTTGCTCTTGTTCTATAGTTTGTAAAATGTTCATTTCTTTAACCCTTGTTTTTTCAAATTTGTTTTCTCTATATACTGAAAGTTCTTATTAATCAAGAATTTTCTTTCAATAAATCCGGTCTGCGTTCCTTTGTTATCTTTATTGCCTCGGACTTTTTCCACTCGTCTATCAACTTGTGGTTTCCGTTTAGCAACACCTCTGGCACTTGACGGCCTTTCCATTCAATTGGTCTGGTATATTGAGGGTGTTCCAGAAGCCCTGCCTCAAAACTCTCGTTCTCTATTGAGCTTGAGTTTCCCAAAACTCCGGGGATTAAGCGGACTACGGTGTCTAACAGTATCATAGCGGCTTGGTCTCCGCCGGTTAGAATGTAGTCGCCGATGCTTATTTCCTCAACATTATATTCATCAAGTACTCGTTGGTCTATCCCTTCAAAGCGCCCGCAGATAATTGTGATGTCTTGTTCCAAACTTAACTCATGGGACATTTTTTGAGTTAGAGGTTTGCCACGGGGTGACATATAAACCAAACGTCCTTTTTGGTAGTTGGCCTCAATAGCCGCCCCCAAGACGTCAGGTCTCATCACCATCCCTGCTCCACCACCGCATGGAGTATCATCCACAGAACCATGCTTATCAAAAGCATAATCCCTGATGTTTACTGCTTCTAATGACCAGAGCCCTTCTTTTAAGGCTCTTCCGGTTAAAGATGTGGCCAAAAATCCGGGGAAAATCTCCGGAAATATGGTTAGAACTTTAACCTTCATCTTCTTTCTCACTCTTAATTAGTTCAAGTGCTTCAGAAGAAACAATAATCGCGTCTTTAATATTTATTTCAGGAACATACGCCAAAGTAAAAGGAATCATCTCTACCTTATTATCTGAATTAAACTTGATTTCAATCAAGTCTCCTGCGCCGAAGTTATATAAGGCTAAAACTTTGCCGATAACTTCTCCGTCAGGAGATTTTACGTTGAGGCCAATTAAGTCCGTATGGTAAAACTCTTCTTCATCTAAATCAGGCAAAAGGTCTCTGGAGACATAAAACTCTGTTCCTTTTAAGGACTCAGCTGCGTTTCTGTCGTCTACACCTTTTATCTTTACACGTAATAATTCTTTCGAATTTCCTACAACTTTTATATCAAACTTTTTAGAACCGTCTTGACTTTCTACTTGGCCATATTGGTCGATGTCTTCAGGAATTTCGGTAAAGCTTTTGACTTTAACCTCACCTTTGATGCCGTGAACACCGGTAATTACACCTAAGCAGATTTTGTTTTCCATAGACAGTTCCTTTGGTTTATTTAACCCCTGCCAAAATCAGCAGAGGTTAAAGCAAAGATTATTCAGCAGGAGTTTCTGCTGTTTCTTCTGCAGGAGCGCTTTCTTCAGCAGGTGCTGCAGCAGCTTCAGCCTGAGCGGCTTTTTCAGCCTCTTTTGCTGCTTTTGCTTCTTCAGCGGCCTGTTTAGCTGCTTCTTCTGCGGCTTTAGCTTTTTCTTCTTTTTCTCTGATTCTCTCTAAAGCTTTTGCTTTTGGAAGAGATTTCTTTGTCAGCTCTTTGAATTTAGGAGCTTCACAAAGACCTAATGAAGATAAAAGTTTTTCAAGTCTTTCTGTAGGTAATGCACCTTTTGAAAGCCAAGTCTTAATTTTTTCTTGATCAACTACCAATCTATCTGCATGGTCCTTTGGAAGAAGAGGATTGAAGTATCCTAATCTTTCAATGAAACGTCCATCACGAGGAGATCTAGAGTCTGCTGCTACAACATGATAAAAAGGGCGTTTCTTTGAACCACCGCGAGATAATCTAATACGTACTGCCATTTATATATTCCTTTCCCCCGCACGGCGGGTTGCGTTAAGTTAAATGTAATCCACTCAGCTATGTTTCGTTACTAATGTGCTTAGAATTATACTTACTGCCTTTTGATGCAGTGCCTATAAACTATTGCACACCAGTGGGCGAACCTTCGCTGACTGGTGGTGCTCCGTAGAGCATTAAAAAACCCTAAAATGTATGGGATTTTTAACAATTATTGAGCTGTTTATATAGGATAAAATATATAGAGTCAAGTAAGAATATGCAAAAAGAACAGCCCTCTCAATGAGTGACTGTTCTCTTCTTTTTACTTATTACCCTCTTTCTCTGCCGGTAAAACGGTAGAGCTTTTTGAAAATTGCGTGCCAAGAGTCATAAAAATAGAAGCCTCTGGCTCCCGGTATTGATATGTAAAACTCGGCTATGGCAATGTCTCTTTCGGCGCGATAATGGTTATGCTTTACCATGTAGAATATCTTTAGATAATCATAAACCATGGCTTCTTCGTTTATCATCTCAGAGGTTATAAAATCCTTCAGATATTGGGGGATTTTATTGGAACTGTCAAATGTTGTTTTTAACCATGTCGGCCACTTCATGGTATAAAATAAATCCATGAGGGTCATGTATTTGAACTGGTATGGCTCATTTGACCTTACGGCCTCCATATAGGCCCTTGCCTCCTCCAACCAATGGTCGATTGAGAGCTTTTCTATTGTTTTGACGTCATGCATATATAATAGTTGTTTTGGTTAATACTCTTAATTATTTGGAAATTGAGTCCAAAAGTATAACCAGTGCACCTATTTGTCAAATATAAATTACATAGGGAATTTGGGGCCGCCACCCATTAGGCCACCAAGAGGATTGCCTTTCATCATGTTCATCATTGCGCCCATGCCGCCCATAGATTTCATGCGTTTCATCATGGTTGACATTTGCTCATAAGATTTGAGAAGCTTATTGACCTCGTGGACCTCAACCCCGGCACCTGCCGCTATACGCTTTTTGCGAGAGGCTTTGATAAGGTCAGGATTTTTGCGTTCTTTTTTGGTCATAGAAAGAATTATGGCTTCTTGCTTTTTGATGATGTTGTCACCGCCGGCTTCTTCAATTTTATCTTTGAACTTTGAGATGCCCGGAATCATGCCTACTATACCGCCAAGGCTTCCCATTTTTTTGAACTGGCGGAGTTGGTTTAGCATGTCCTCTAAATCAAACTTGCCTTTCATCATTTTTTGAGCGAGTTTTTCAGCCTCTTCCTGATCAACATTCTCAATGGCTTTTTCAACCAGAGACACGACATCTCCCTGTCCTAAAATTCTGCCAGCAAGACGGTCCGGGTGGAATTCTTCAAATTCTGATATTTTTTCGCCTGTTCCTAAAAACTTTATAGGCACGCCTGCGACCATGCGCATTGATAAAGCCGCACCAGCACGAGATGAGCCGTCTATTCTGGTTAAGACCAAACCAGTGATGCCTACTTTGTCATTAAACTCTTTGGCTACATTACAAGCCTCCTGACCAATCATAGAATCGGCAACTAACAATACCTCTGTAGGGTTGGCAATTTTTTTGACGCGGGCAACTTCATCCATAAGCTCATTATCTATATGCAAACGGCCGGCTGAGTCTAGGATTATGACATCATAGCCGCCTTTCTTGCCCTCAACAAGAGCGCGTTTGGTGATTTCTTCGGGTTTCTCACCTTTTATAATAGGAAGGCTATCAACACCTATTTGATGGCCGAGTTGCTCTAATTGCTCTTGAGCAGCAGGACGATAGATGTCTAACGATGCAAGCAGAACTTTTTTTCGGCCTTTAAGCTTGTTGGCAATTTTTGCAGAGGTTGTGGTTTTTCCTGAGCCCTGAAGGCCTACCATTAAAATGCTGACCGGAGGGGTGGCGGTAAAGTTAAGCTCTGTGCTTTCAGAGCCTAAGAGTTTTACAAGTTCATCATGGACAATTTTGACAACCATTTGTCCCGGCTTGATAGATTTGACAACTTTTTCTCCGAGGGCTTCCTCCTTTACCTTGGCAATAAAATCTTTCACCACTGGCAAAGACACATCGGCCTCTAGCAAAGCAATGCGGATTTCGCGCATGGCCTCGTCGATGTCTTTTTCGCTAAGAACTCCGCGGGAAGTTATTTTTGAAAAAACCGAACCCAGTTTATCTGTTAAGCTATCAAACATTTTTTTATCCTTATGTTATCTCTAAGCAAAACACCAACAAGAGCAAAGCTCTCAAGTGTTCTATTCTCTCCAGTAGTGAATGAGAATTTTAAAGAGACTTGAAATTGGTTATAAAGTTAGTTATTTTAGTTGCAAGAGTCAATAACTAAAGAGACGTATTCTTAGGAGAAGATAATTATGAA